>NZ_JBFDAE010000012.1:0-142574 GCF_040720935.1 Algibacter sp. 2305UL17-15 | reverse complement strand
TTTTAATGATTTACAGAGTTTTCTAACACCTTCTCTAGGAAGGGATTTGCGTCTGTTCTTGACTATGGCTACTACCTTCTTTTCTATTTCTAGGCGTTTATCTTCCCTACGTTTGTATTTGTAGTAAGCATCACGCTTAAGTCCGAAACAAGCGGTAATGGTTGTTAGAGGAGCAAATCCCTTAGACTTTTCCCTGGCCTTGATTAAGGCTTGATACTTAACTTTTTTTTTAGTTCGAGAACAGATTTGTAGCCCAGCTGTTCTGCTGCCACCTCAAGGTATGAATCGTCAATAAGAGCTTCCATATCTTTTTTTAACAGTAGTTTCTTTAGCTGTCCAATCTCTTTCTGAAGTTGCTTAATACGTGTAATCTCGTCTTTAGTTTTCACAGTTACCCTGGTGTTCATTAGGTCTTTACGGTTGTATTTCTTTATCCATTCATTGATTGTGGATGGTGCAATACCATACGCTTTACCTAGTTGATACTTGTTTAATTTTCCTGCGGTAAGTTCGTCTAAAATTTTGAGTTTAAAAGATTCGGAATACCGTCTGATTACTTTGTCATTTTTGTACATAATTGTTTAAGATTGTGTAGCCTTTATTCAGGACGGGTCAAAATGTTGTACAACGTGTTTGTATATGGTTTGTTGCGTGGTTTAGCACGTAATTTAGCAAATAAAAATCGAATAGAAAATCCGCGAGGATTTTCGTAAGTAGGCAAGAACCAAGCAATAAATTATATACGGTGTTGGCAACTGGCTTTTCTTATTCACGATTAAATACTTGATTATAATATCCGTTCAATAATCCTTTTCCGCTATTTTTTGTTTTTAAAATCAGTTTTGATTCAGCACAAGCCTTTTTATATAAACTCTGTTCTTTGTCATTCAGACTCTTTGAACCTAAATAAACCATTTTGTAAATCGGATTAGATTGTTCCAAATCAAATGCTTTTTTTAGCATTTCTTTTCCTTTAATTTCCAGTTCTTCATAATCTCCAAATTCGTATGGAAAAATTGAAATCGCATATCCAACTATAAAATTAAATTCAGCCAATTCCGAGTATTTATTCAATCCATTTTTTAATTCAGATTCCAATTCAGTTCGTAAATCAATGTCCTTTTTAAGTATTCCACTAACATCTTCAATCATAGACCACAAAAAGAAGAAATAATATTTCCACGTTTCAAAATCCGTATTATTTTCCGAAATCAGTTTTTTATATTCAGAATAAGCCTCGTTGTATTTTTCGGCAGTTTCTAATTCAAATATTTGTTCCAGATTTTGATTCATTCGGGATTTTTTTCAGCTTGTTGCCAACGCATTTGTGTATGGTTAGTGCGGAAGGATTTGCGATTCATTTTCCGCAGTAACTAGTTTTTATTAAAAGTAAGAAATTTTCCTGTTCTTAACTAGCAGAGCATTAATTATACACGTTGTTAGCTACTGTGCTTTTTACGTATTATGGTTAATTTTTACTATCAGTTTTCTATTCGGACTAATAATGTAAAAGTCGATATTTCCAACATAAACAGTTCCATCACTAAAGTCGTGCATATAATATTCATATGCGTAATAATTTCCTTTTTCATTCAGTAAGTCCTCTAATTCAAATTCCAATTCGTCAAGTTCGCTGTGTGCAAAGTCTAAAAACTTTTGCTCTTTTTTGTCGAATGGTGTTTTTTTCCAATATTCGGTTTCCCATTTGTTTCTAAAATCAGAGTTTGGGTAGTTTGTGAAAAAATCAGAGTTTGGGTTTTTAAAATAATTGGCTGTTTTATCATCAATTTCATAAATCCAAATCGAGTATCCATCTCCATTAAAGTCTCTATTCGATTCATATTCGTAAATCGATTCTCCAAAATTAAATTCAAAGCCAGTTAATTCAATATTATAGCCTTTTTCCTGTACTTTTTCGATTGGTCTCCAAACAAGGTCAGAACCTGGTAATATACTCCAGAAAAAACCTGGAATTAAAATCAAAATCAGAAGTATTGCTGAAAGTCGATATAGTTTACGTTTGTCTTTATTCCTAATCGCCTTAAATATTTTAAATCCGATTATTGGATATGAAATCAAAAAAATTAAGGTTAGAAGCAGAAATAATAATATCATCTATGAAATTTGTTTCAGCATTGTAGCTAACACTTGTATAACCGTAATTTTAGACTATACAGTTGCTGTTATATCGTTTATGTCTGCAATGTAGTATTTTTCAATAAGCTATCCAAGGGGCTGGTAATGGTTTTGTTATTAATTTCTATGGTTTTGGTATAAATTTCGGTGGTTTTTGGGGAGTTATGGCCCAGCATGTTTTGGAGGTGTCTCATGTTTATGTTGTTTTCAATACAATGTGCTGCAAATGAATGCCTGAGGGTGTGTACAGTTGCCCAATCTCCCATTTTGATAACCACTATCATGCTCAAACGTTTTAAACAGCGGGGCTACCGGTCATTGTTGGATGTTTACACAGAGCTCAACCCATCTTTTTGCGAACCGCCGAGTAAGAGACCCGTATCCCGAGAATTCGGGAGTGGTGTGAGAGGCGCACCCTGTCGGTTACTGGCAGAGCCGTCTAATCGATTGTGTGTAGTGCTTCTTACTCAGTCGCTAAATCCATTTTTAGGTTTAGCAGTTCCACTTTAAAATTAATTTTTGCGTTCAAAGCTCTAAAAACCTTTAAAATAGTTTCAAATCTGGCATCGGTCAAATTATTTTCTATTTTCGAGATTTGTGCCTTTTTTACGCCTATCAGTTCTCCAAGTTGGGTTTGGGTCAATTTTCTTTCTTTTCGAGCTTGCTTGATTGCTTCTCCGATTAAGTCAAGCCGCAATTCGTTCTCATAAGCATCTCTTTCCGCTGTTCCTTTTTTTTCAAGGTATTTGTCTTTTACTTCGTCAAGTGTGTATGTTCTCATTACTTCTTGTTTTTATTTTCAAAATATTTGTTCATCAATTCGGTTGCTCTGTCAATTTCCTTTTTGGGTGTTTTCTGCGTTTTCTTGACAATTCCGTGAGTTGCAATTACAATGGTCACTTATTGTCCGTTTTATCCCAAAACGCAAAAAGTCGGTATTGCTTTTTGTTGTACAAAGTCCGAAATTCCCAAATATCCGAGGTCAGTTTTTTAAAGAGAGTATTATCGGTTTTAACTTTAGCTTTGTCGATATTAAACAGAATTTTATTCCGAGCCTTTTTGTCAATTCCATCAAGAAATTCAAAAACTTCTTTTAGAAACTCAACTTTAAATTTTTCTGTCATCTAGGATAATGGTTTGCTACAAAGCTATAAGTTTCCTTTTTTAGTAAACAAATTTAATCTGGAACACGGATCTGCATTACACACAATGGTTCACGGATATCCGCTGTTAGACGAAGGTAGCCGAAATCTCTTACAAAGTCAAGTTTTTAAAAACAGATCATTCAGAATAAACCTGCCCACGATGTGGTCTCAAAGCATCCCTAATAGGTTTCATTTCAACTTCAGTTACAACCATAAAAGCAACAGCATGCATTTCTGATAAAACTTCAACACCGGTAATATCCAACGCCAATTGTTCAGCTTTAATAAAGTCTTTTAAGTGGATTTCATGATGTTCTGCAATTTTTTTAGCATCAGGGCCTCGAAAATCCCAAATCAATTTTAGTTTACGCATAGTGTTTTATTTTAAACTGAAAGCTTCAAATTTACATTTAAATCACTTTAAAAAATTAAAATAAACAGCCTTTATTTACGTTTGTTAATTCAACTTGTTTTACAGAGATATATTACTATTTTTGTATCCGTTGATTAATTATATCCTATCTATGAAATTACAGAATTTTTCCCTAGTCTTATTATTGTTTTTTATCACATCAAGTATTGCCCAAACTTTAGAAAAAGAGGTGCTCTTTACGGTTGATAACGAACCTGTCTATACTTCAGAATTTTTAAGGGTCTATAATAAAAACCTCAATCTAGTTGAAGATGAAACGCAAAAAGATGTTGATGAATATTTAAAACTATTCACAAACTACAAGTTGAAATTGAAGGAAGCCAAAGCGCAGGAACTTCATGAAAAACCTACATACAAAAGAGAACTGGAGACTTATAAAAAACAGTTGGCTCAAAACTACATGACCGATACTACGATAAGCGAAGAGTTGGTAAAAGAGGCTTACAAGCATGTATCCCATGATGTAAAAGCAACCCATATTTTGGTGAAAATTTCTGAAAATGCCAATCCGCAAGACACTTTGGCGGCTTACAATAGAATTAAGCAACTTAGGGAACGCACACTTAAAGAAGGTTTTGAGAAAGTTAGAAAAGAAGTGCACAATGGTAAAACGCTTTTTGGTGAGGAACTGGGCTGGTTTAGCGGATTTAGAATGGTATATAAGTTTGAAAAAACAGCTTTCAATACGCCAGTTGGTGAAGTTTCAGAACCTTTTAGAACCCGTTTTGGATACCACATCATCAATGTTTTGGACAAACGTAAATCCAGAGGAGAACGTACCGTGAAACATATTATGGTGGTTGACAAAAAGGAAGACACCATTAATTCCGCAGAAAAAAGAATAAAGGATATTTATAAAAAAATCCAGCAAGGAGAAGAGTTTGAGGCTTTAGCAAAAGAGTTTTCAGATGATAAAAACTCTGCGCCTAATGGGGGATTATTAAATGCATTTTCGAGCGGACAATTGAGCGTAACAGAATTTGAAGAAGCTGCTTTTGCGCTGCAAGAAAAAGGTGCTATTTCAGAACCTGTAAAAACTAAATTTGGATGGCATATTCTAAAACTGGAAAACGCCAAACCTATAGGAACATTTGAAGAACTAAAACCAGAGTTGGAAGCTAAAGTAAAAAAGGATTCTCGTTCTAAATTAATAGAAGCGGCATTAATTGATAAATTAAAAACGAAATATAATGTAACTGATGAAACTCCAGATTTAGACTACTTCACATCAATTTTAAATGAAGATTTTTACAAGCGCACCTGGAAACTCCCTGAAAATTTTGAAGGAGATAAAACATTTTTGAAAATAGGCGATAAACAATTAACCTATTCAGATTTTGGGGATTTTCTGGTGCAGCAGCAAAACAACAGTCGTAATCGACCAAGTTTTAAGACCATTATTGAAAGTGGCTACGAAAAGTTCTTAAATTCAAACTTGAAACAATATCAAGAAGAAAATCTAGAAAACGAAAACGAGGATTATGCCCATATTTTAGGCGAATATAGAGATGGTTTATTGCTTTTCGATTTAATGGAATCTACAATATGGCAAGCTGCTAAAACCGATTCTTTGGAAATTCAAACCTATTATGAAGATAACAAGACCAATTATTTCTGGCCAGTTAGAGCAAGGGCAGAAGTAGCGTCTTCAACCAATAAAAAAGTGATTAAAAAGGTCGCTAAATTGATGAAGAAAAACATGTTGTCTGAAGATATTGAAAACCTAGTGAACACAAATGGCGCAATAAACGTTATTTTTACGACAGACACCATGGATGCGAAACATCAGGCATTACCTAAATCGTTTGAGTTCAAGAAGGGAATTTCAAAAGTGTACAAGCACAACAATGGTTATGTAGTAGCAAAAGTGGACGAGATATTACCAAAAAAGCAAAAAGCTTTTGATGAGGTTAAAGGTCTTGTAATGAGCGATTATCAAACGCATAAGGAGAATTTGTGGCTTGATGAATTGAAAGATAAATACAAAGTAATAATGGACCAAGATGCTTTGGAAAGTGTAAAAGCAGAAATCAAAAAATAACTGTGCGACTAAAAACCCTCATTTTATTAAGTATTCTATGTACACTTTCAGCCTGTGATATTTTTAAAAACACAGATGAAAGAACGCCAATTGCTAGAGTAAATGACAACTATTTGTATTACGATGATTTGAAAGCTATAATTTCTGAAGGCATTACAAAAGAGGATAGTACTCTTATTGTTCAGAATTTTATTGACGAATGGGCTACCCAACAATTATTGGTGGATGGTGCTTTAATTAATTTAAGTGAAGACAAGCAAAAGGCATTTAATAAACTGGTAGAACAGTATAAAAGCGATTTATACAGTAAGGCTTATTTGGAAGCTTTGGTTAAAAAAAACATCGATACATCGGTTTCGAGTGAAGAAGCCGAAGTATATTACAACGAAAACAAAGATGCCTTTAAATTGAACGAGGAACTGATAAAGTTTCGATATATCCATGTTGATGAGGATATTATTGACTTCAGAAAAATAAAGGAAAAACTGAAACGGTTTTCCGAGAAGGACAAAAAGCAATTAGACTCTATTGCGATACAGTTTAAATCGTATTCATTAAACGACTCTATTTGGGTAAAAATGAGCCAAGTGATTACCAAAATACCTGGTGTAAATTCTGAAAACAAAAATCAACTGTTAAAAAAATCTAATTTTGTACAACTCAAAGATTCATTAGGAGTATATTTGATGCAAATTAATGATGTTTTACTGCGGAATGATACGGCACCGTTGGAATATGTAAAACCCACGATAAACCAAATTGTTGTCAACAGGAGAAAGTTGGAACTCATTAAAAAATTAGAAAAAGATATTGCAAAAGATGCTATTAAAAACAAGGAATTTGAAATATACAATTAGTTCAAAATTAGTGCTGCTTTTTATGTTTGTTGGGCTATTTAACTTACAAGCTCAAGAAATTATTCAAGAAGAAGTAGAAGAAGCTCCAAAACAAGAAACCAAAACAGATGCTACAACTACTTTTAAGAAAGTAAAAATAGATGGTGTTGCTGGTGTTGTTGGAGATTATATCGTTTTAAACTCTGATATTGATAAGGAGTATTTACAACTTCAAGCCAGTGGTGTGGATACTAAAGACATTCCACGCTGTCAGATTTTCGGTAAGCTATTAGAGAACAAACTCTATGCACATCATGCTGTTCAAGACAGTATTTTGGTAGCTGATGCTGAAATTAGACGGAATGTAGATTATCAAATTCAACAATTTCTGCAACAGGTAAATGGGGATATGGATCGTCTTTTGTCTGTCTATAATAAAGATAGCGAAGAGAGTTTGAGAGAAGAAATGTTTGAGGCTAACAAAAGCATGATGTTGTCTCAAAGAATGCAAGCTAAGGTTATTGAAGAAGTAGAAATTACTCCAGAGGAAGTAAGACAGTTTTTTAATAAAATTCCAGAGGACGAAAGACCAACATTTGGTACAGAGTTAAAAGTGGCACAAATTGTTGTAGAGCCTAAAATTTCTGACGAAGAAAAGAAAAAAGTGATTGACAAGTTAAAAGGTTTTAAAGCTGATGTTGAGGAGAATGGCGCAAGTTTTAGGTCTAAAGTCATCTTATACGGTCAAGACCCAGGCATTAAACAATCGGGTTATAAATATACTTTGAATCGAAAAAAACCAAAAATGGTTAAAGAGTTTAGAGAGGCCGCTTTTTCATTGCAGGAAGGCGAAGTTTCAGAACCTTTTGAAACCAGTTTTGGATTTCATATTGTGTATTGCGAAAAAATAAGAGGGCAGGAATATGATGTAAGCCACGTACTTTTAATTCCAGAAGTTTCTAACGAATCCATAAAGGAAGCCAAAGATAAAATTGAAAAAGTAAGACAAAAAATAGTGAATGGCGAAATTACATTTGCCGATGCAGCCAGAGAGATTAGCGATGAAAAAGAGACTAAATTTGATGGCGGACAATTAATCAACCCAGAAACCCAGGACTACAATTTTGAGTTGACCAGAATGGATCCAGAGCTGTATTCCCAAATTCAAGATTTAAAAGATGGAGAGGTTAGTTTGGTACTTTCGGAAAGAGATAGAACCAATAAATTGAAGTTTAAACTCTTGACCGTTTCAGATAGAATAGACGAGCACGAAGCAGACTACGCCAGAGATTTTCTTAAAATTAAAGAACAAGCATTAAACGAGAAGAAAATAAGAGCTATTGAAAAGTGGCAAGCAGAAAAAATCAACGATACCTATATAAAGATATCTGGAGACATGAGAGATTGCGAATTTTCTAGTAATTGGTTAAAAAAATAAAGTATGTCCGATGTTGCTGCAATAGAACAGTTTGTAAAGAAATTTAAAGATTTAAAACAGGAAATAGCTAAGGTTATTGTTGGTCAGGATCTTGTAGTAAATCAAATTCTGATTTCTATTTTTTCTGGCGGACATTCATTATTAATCGGTGTGCCAGGGCTGGCAAAAACCTTAATGGTAAACACGATTGCACAAGCTTTAGGATTAGATTTTAAACGGATTCAGTTTACACCAGATTTAATGCCAAGTGATATTTTAGGGAGTGAAATTTTGGATGAAGACCGTCATTTTAAATTTGTTAAGGGGCCAATTTTCGCAAATATTATTTTGGCAGATGAGATCAATAGAACACCTCCAAAAACACAAGCGGCTTTATTGGAAGCAATGCAAGAACGCTCAGTAACCGTTGCGGGACATAATTATAAATTAGATTTACCATATTTTGTACTAGCAACGCAAAACCCCATTGAGCAAGAAGGAACCTATCCTTTGCCAGAAGCGCAGTTAGACCGTTTTATGTTCGCCATTAATTTAGAATATCCTTCTTTTGCAGAAGAAGTTCAAGTTGTAAAATTTACTACAAATGATGTTCAGGCAAAAGTAAATGCACTTTTTACAGATGCTGAAATTTTAAATTTTCAACACGTTATACGACGCATTCCAGTTGCAGATAATGTGATTGAATATGCGGTAAGCATGGTCGGTAAAACAAGGCCAAATGGCGATTCATCTCCAGAATTGGTAAAACAATATATAGATTGGGGCGCAGGGCCAAGAGCGTCTCAAAACTTAATTTTAGCTGCTAAAACACATGCGGCGGTAAATGGTAAATTTTCTCCAGATATAGAAGACGTGCAAGCCGTAGCAACAAGTATTCTAAGACACCGTATCATTAAAAACTATAAAGCTGAAGCTGAAGGTATTTCTGAAATTCAAATTATAAAAAGCTTGTTTTAAATGACTATAAAGCCCTTTATTATTCCTATTATCTGTTTTTTAATTGGCATGGCATTAACTTCAATTGGGGCATTGTTCAAGATTATACATTTCGAAATAGGGTCTTTAACTGGAAACGTATTACTGTCTTTAGCTACAGGTTTTAAATTACTCGCCATCATTTTAGCAATCATAAAATTACTCGTGATCTATAAGGAAAAGTAGTCGTAATCTTATTATATTACTTAATCCCTGATTTATCCTCATTTTATGCTGTAATTTGATGATTATTACATAATTTTTCGATTTAATAATGATACAATAACAATTTCGTCTAAATACTGATTGTATTCGTATCTTTCATTTTAAATCTTTCCATTAATTTCGTATTTTGCAATACTGAAATAAATAATTAAAAACTAAACTATTTTATATGGCATTTGACATTGATATGATAAGAGGAGTGTACTCCAAAATGGCAGAACGCGTTGACAAAGCACGTGAAGTTGTTGGAAAGCCTTTAACGCTTTCTGAAAAAATATTATATAATCACTTATGGGATGGCAATCCTACCAAAGCTTTTACCAGAGGAAAGGATTATGTGGATTTTGCCCCTGATAGGATTGCATGTCAAGATGCTACGGCCCAAATGGCGTTATTGCAGTTCATGCAAGCTGGAAAACCTAAAGTTGCAGTACCAACAACGGTACATTGTGATCATTTAATTCAAGCAAAAGAAGGTGCCGCTACAGATTTAAAACACGCCAATAACGTAAGTAGCGAGGTTTTTAATTTCTTGGAATCTGTTTCCAATAAATATGGTATCGGGTTCTGGAAACCGGGAGCTGGTATTATACACCAAGTAGTTTTAGAAAATTATGCATTCCCAGGAGGTATGATGATTGGTACCGATTCTCACACCGTAAATGCTGGTGGTTTAGGTATGGTGGCTATTGGAGTAGGTGGCGCAGATGCTGTGGATGTAATGGCTGGTATGGCTTGGGAATTGAAATTTCCGAAATTAATAGGTGTAAAGTTAACAGGTAAATTATCTGGTTGGACTGCGCCTAAAGATGTGATTTTGAAAGTGGCTGAAATTCTGACTGTAAAAGGTGGAACTGGAGCTATTGTAGAATATTTTGGCCCTGGCGCAACCTCTATGTCGTGTACTGGAAAAGGCACTATTTGTAATATGGGTGCTGAAATTGGAGCAACCACTTCTACATTTGGATATGATGAATCTATGGAGCGTTACTTGCGCGCTACAGATAGAGAAGATGTTGCCGATGCAGCAAATAAAGTTAAAGACTATTTAACTGCTGATGCTGAAGTGTATGCAAACCCTGAGCAATATTTCGATCAAGTTATTGAAATAAATTTATCTGAATTAGGACCGTTATTAAATGGGCCATTTACTCCAGATCTATCTACTGAAGTGGGTACAGCAATGGCTGAAAAAGCAAAAGCTAACGATTGGCCAATTAAAGTAGAATGGGGATTAATAGGATCTTGTACCAACTCTTCTTATGAAGATTTGTCAAGAGCATCTTCAATCGCACAACAAGCTTTGGATAAAGGTTTAAAAATGAAATCGGAATTAGGAATTAATCCTGGTTCTGAACAAGTAAGATACACTGCAGAACGTGATGGGATTCTAGGGATTTTCGAAAACTTAGATGCTAAAATATTCACTAATGCCTGTGGCCCATGTATCGGACAATGGGCAAGATATAGTGATCCAAAAAATGCACCTAAAAATAGTATCGTACATTCATTCAACAGAAACTTCGCAAAACGTGCCGATGGAAATCCAAACACGCATGCCTTTGTAGCCTCTCCAGAATTAACTGCGGCGATTGCAGTAGCGGGACGTTTAGATTTTAATCCGTTAAAAGATAAATTAATCAATGAAAACGGAGAAGAAGTCATGTTCGATGAGCCAACAGGATGGGAATTACCTCCAAAAGGTTTTGAAGTAAAGGATAATGGTTTTTTAGCACCAGAAGAAGATGGAAGTCATGTTCAGGTTTCGGTAAAAGACGATTCAGAACGTTTGCAATTATTGACGCCTTTTGAACCTCTTGGAGACTCTATAACTGGAGCTAAATTATTAATAAAAGCTTTCGGGAAATGTACTACCGATCATATTTCTATGGCCGGACCATGGCTACGTTTTAGAGGACATTTAGACAATATTGCGAACAACACCTTAATTGGAGCAGTAAATGCCTTTGGAAAGAAAACCAATTTTGTCAAAAATCAATTGACGGGAGAATATGGAGGCGTTCCAGATACGGCTAGAGCATATAAAGCTGCAGGGGTAAAATCTATCGTTGTTGGCGATCACAACTACGGCGAAGGTTCTTCTAGAGAACATGCCGCAATGCAACCAAGACATTTGGGTGTTGCTGCGGTAATCGTGAAGTCTTTTGCACGAATCCACGAAACAAACCTTAAAAAACAAGGGATGTTAGGCTTAACGTTTGCTAACGAAGCAGATTACGATTTAATTCAAGAGGATGATACCTTCAACTTTATAGATTTAAACGAATTTGCTCCAGACAGGCAATTAACGCTTGAAGCTGTTCATGCCGACGGAAGTAAAGATCTCATTAAATTGAACCATACGTATAACGATGCTCAAATTGCATGGTATAAAGAAGGTTCTGCACTTAATTTGATTAAGAAGCAAAATGCATAGTTTCTAACCTGCGAGGTTTCAAAAAATCTTGTAGGTTTTAATTTTATTGAAAAATCCAGCTTTATGAGTTGGGTTTTTTTGTTTAATATATTTGTGAATTGGGCGATACCCTAAAGGGTCGGGCTTTCCATTTCAAGTCTTGGCTCGTCCCGATAACTTTCGGAACTCGCTGTGGGCTTTCCACTACAATCTCTAACGCACCTATCTGCTAGATTTATTTTTAAACCCAAAGTAGTTTTGTTTTTGGAGAGGTTCGTTTAACTGTCAGTATAAGAAAGGTGAGATAGTTGAAAGCGTTATTTTTCGTATTATGCTAAAGCTGAATTATTAAATTTTGTTAATTATCTTTTCCTTTTTTAATTATACCAAATATAAAAATTTGGCGACTTTGCAAATACACGCAGACCTTTCGATTAAGCACTTTTTTTACTATTTTTTTACACATTGTTGTGCTTTCGTTATTTTCCCACAAACTTGCTAGCGCTGGCATTACATTGCAGAAATTATTAAATTCCATTGTTTTTTATGTTCATACTTCAAAGCCTTGTCAGATTCTATTAAGTCAACATAGTTCGAAATAAATTCAGATGTCTCTGAGAGAAGACGTAAGTAATATTTTAAAGAATTTATAAGTCCATTAGCAATAACATGACAACCGTGTATATTTTTTATTCGTTCTATTTCTTTCTCAATTTTTTCTGATTCATTTGGGTCAATATCCGCAGTTGACAAAAGATAATATCTGTTTACTTGGGTTGTCTTAAATTTTTCAAATGCATCTTTTACAAGTTGAGCATTAATTTGTATTCCGTGTTTAACTTCTACTGCTTCAAACTCTTTTCCTTTGTCATCTACTATATCAATATCTCCAATCCTTCCGCTTCTTGTGTCGGCAGAAGTATGGCTCACGATTTCAAGAAGTGTTCTTCCTTCAAATCTTTTAGCTTCTTTAATAAGGCATTCATATGCCGCAAATAACGCTAAAACAGGAAGCCTAGAAGCTCCATCTGCTGTATATTTTGCATTGAAATGCTTTGTAAGTAAATCTATTATTGTAGAAATTGGAAGATTGAGAGGTTTGGCCAAGTTAATTTCTTGACTATTTCTTTTGATTATTAATGCTTGCAATAGATAGCTTAAACACTTGTCTAAATCTTGTCCTTTTTGAATAAAATCAATTGTTTCTAAAAAAGAACTTTTAAGTAAATCAGGCCTTATCGCACCTGAATAATTTTTATCATAAGGCACTTTTTGTTCAAGAGAACGAGTTAGCCAACCACTTTCTGCCATTGCAGGGAACTTTACACTTTTAAGAAATGGTGTTATATATTTTGTATCAAATGTTCTACCTGAATATCCATCATCAATACTCGTCTGATGATTTCTGATATCTTGTGAAGGATTTAAAGTTTTGTAAACTAGGCTTGTTAGAATTACTGTTAGTACTCCTTTTGCAGATTCTGATTTACTAAGTATTACGTCTAAATGATTTGTTATTGTTTTTGGTAAATCAGATTTGATTTTATCTTCAGAACCAACTAATTTCATTGATTCGTCAAATGCTTTTTTAAGAAATGTATTCGGCATCTTTTATTTCGATTGGTGTAATTAATTGTTGTTTCATTTGACTTGCGACCTCTTTAATCATAGGTACAGCGACCGAATTACCAACTTGTCTATACAATTCAGAACGGTTGTTAATGTGTTTGAATTTTTTCGGAAACCCCATAATTTTATAACATTCTTGGATGGTAAGTTTTCTAACTTTATTTTCGTGATATATCCAAAATCTACCTGATGATTCTTGTGATGGTAATGCAGGATGAACACCATCTGTAGAATAAATCCGATTTGGTTGTTTATGAACTCGAGATAAATGTTCTGTGTTTGGTCTAACACCTGCTTTTCGAATAGTTTTATTTCTATAGCCTGCGAAAATAAGACCAGAATCTTGCGTTTTCATTTCTTCAAGAATAGTGTATGGCTCGTTTAGAAATTCAAAGTCATTTTTTTTATCTAAAAAGTCTTTTAAAACTGGTTTTGGTTTTGTTTTTAATTTAGAAAAATCAAATTTTTTCTTTTTATGCCCTATAATGATTATTCGCTCTCTATTTTGAGGAACGCCAAAATCGGAAGCATTTAGAACTTTCTTAGATACTTTATAACCTAATTCCTCTAAGTGCTGAATAATTGTAATTAATGTTCTCTTTTTATCGTGGTACAAAAGGTGTTTTACGTTTTCCAATAAAATCACTTCTGGCTCCCTTTTTTCTATAATTTTGAATACGTGATAAATTAGTGTTCCTCTTGTATCTTCAAATCCCTTCATTTTCCCTGAAATACTAAAGGGTTGACAAGGAAATCCAGCACATAATACATTATGCTTTGGCACAATATTTAAGTCAAGTTTAGTTATGTCTCCAAATGGAACTTCTCCAAAATTTAATTCGTAGGCTCGTTGAGCGTGATAATTAAATTCAGAAGAAAATACACATTTACCTCCAACTTCTTGCATAGGTATTCTGAAACCACCAATTCCAGCAAAGAGGTCAATAAAAGTAAATTCAGGATGTTCTGGACCTGGAAATGGTATGTCCCATTCAATAGGAAGCATTGCTTGTAATTCTGGTTCAGAAGCAAGATTTAAATTACTTTCTTGAAGGTTGTAATATTCAACCGCTCTTTTTTTAAATGATTTAGAAACACCATTTGTATGATTGTGAAGATAATGAGTGAAAAATGCTAAATCTTCGGCATTTCCATTCATATTCTCAATATCTAAATTTTTACGAATTTTTGAATATTTAAGCATTTTTAAAATCTATTTTTCCTTGTTTCAAATTTGTGAGCTTTTTGTACTCTGCTTTTTGTTCGGCGAGCTTTAAAAACTCACTTGAGTTTTCTTTTGGATAAATCATTTCAGCAATTTTTTCGCTGAAATATTCTTTTTCTAACTGGTCGATATCTAAATCAAATATATCAGCGAGCTTCGGAAGAATTTCTTCCGTAACATTTCTCTTTCCATTTTCAATTTTAGATAAAGTTGACTGGTCTATATCGAGAGCTGCAGCAAGTTTGGTAAGAGTTAGAGATGCTTCTGTCCTCAATTTGTGAATATACTCTCCAAATGTTTCTTTCATCATCTTGAATATTTTGCCTTGACAATTTTGTCAAATTTAAACAATTTATTCAAATTCTCGCGGAAATAGTGTTGTGAAATTTTAGCTCTTTTTGTTTTTGGAGCGTTGAAATCGAGCGTTGTAAAAAACCCAAAGTGCTAAAATATGACGCTGGCTATAATGAGGCACACTGTTTTTACGAATATGGGTCCTTTTAATGACTTATATCTGACGTTAAAGGAATTAGATAATTTTTCTGATAAAGTTATATACTGGGCTAATTTGCCCTAGATTAAAACAATCATTAAACCCATTATCCCCAATCCAAAAAAAAAAATCAAAACCGTACTTTTACAAAAATTTCTAAAATGAATTCCAGACAAGACCAACTCAAAGCTTTCGATAGATTATTGACCATTATGGACGAACTGCGCGCCCAATGTCCGTGGGATAAAAAGCAAACTATGGAGACCTTGCGCCATTTGACCATAGAAGAAACGTACGAACTTGGGGATGCCATTTTAGACAAAGATTTGGAAGAAGTAAAAAAAGAATTGGGAGACGTATTACTACACATCGTTTTTTATTCCAAAATAGGAAGTGAAACCAAGAATTTTGATATCGCAGATGTATGTAACTCTATTTGTGAAAAACTAATTAGCAGACATCCTCATATTTACAGCGATGTAAAAGTAGAAAACGAAGAAGACGTCAAAAGAAATTGGGAAAACTTAAAACTTAAAGAGGGGAAGACTAGTGTTTTGGAAGGTGTCCCAAAAAGTTTACCAGCGTTGGTAAAAGCCAATAGAATTCAAGAAAAGGTTGCAGGCGTTGGTTTCGATTGGGAAAAACCGGAACAGGTTTGGGAAAAAGTTCAAGAAGAATTAAATGAATTAAATGCCGAAATTAAATCTGGAAACACGGATAATATTGAAAGCGAATTTGGCGATGTACTATTTTCGATGGTAAATTATGCACGGTTTTTAGATGTAAATCCAGAAAATGCTTTGGAACGCACCAATAAAAAGTTTTCAAAACGATTTCAATATTTAGAAGAAAAAGCAAAAGCATTAAACAAACCGCTAAAAGACATGACCCTCGCTCAAATGGATGTGTTTTGGGAAGAAGCAAAGCGATTGCCAAAATAAAGTAATTAGAAAATCTGTGATTTTCAAATACTAAAATTTGGGAAGAAGCAAAGCGATTGCCAAAATGAGTAATTAGAAAATCTGTGATTTTCAAATACTAAAAATAGAAGAGGCTAAATCATTATAACTATATTGCAAAATAATTTTCAAGATAACATATCAATATTTAAGTAAATGAGTAAATATGCTATAATAATTGGCGCAGGTCCAGCAGGATTGACTGCCGCGTATGAACTCATTACAAAAACAGATATCATACCTATAGTCCTAGAAAAGTCGGATAAAATTGGTGGTATTTCCAGAACCGAGGAATACAAAGGCAATAGAATTGACATTGGTGGTCACCGCTTTTTTTCTAAATCTGATGTTGTGATGAATTGGTGGCGAAACATTTTACCAGTTCAAGGTTTCCCATCTAGAGATGATATAAACCCTAAAAACGGATTAATAAAAAAAAGCGTCGCAAGCCGATTAAGCGATGGAGGCCCAGATCCGGAAAAGAAGGACAGAGTCATGTTAATTCGCTCTAGACTGTCTAGAATTTTCTTTTTGCGCAAATTTTTCGATTACCCTATAGCCATAAATTGGCAAACATTATCTTCTCTTGGGTTTACCAAACTTGTGAAGATTGGTTGGACTTATATTCAAATACGACTCTTTCCAATTAAGGACATAGAAAATTTGGAGCAGTTTTTTATAAGCAGATTTGGAAAAGAATTGTACGAAACTTTTTTTAAGGACTATACCGAAAAAGTTTGGGGCGTACCATGTACTCAAATAGACGCCAATTGGGGCGCTCAGCGTATTAAAAAACTATCCATTTCAAGAACTCTCATTCATTTTTTTAAGTCTCTTTTTATTAAAACGAAATCGGTAGATCAAAAAAATGTTGATACAAGTTTAATTGAACAATTTATGTACCCAAAGCTGGGGCCTGGACAAATGTGGGAAACAGTTGCGAAAATAGTAACCGAAAAGGGCGGAAAGATTCTGATGAATGCAGAAGTAATTCAAATTGAGTTACAAAACGACAAAATAGATAGTGTTTCTTATAAAGATAAAATAACGGGTAAAATTGAAAAGACAGAAGGTCACTATTTTTTCTCAACGATGCCGGTAAAGCACTTGATTAGAAGCATGGGAAGTAAAGTTCCTTCGACTGTAAGACGCATTAGTGATGGGTTGATGTACCGAGATTTTATCACAGTTGGCTTACTGCTTAAAATCCTTAAAATTGGTACAAAAGAAAACCCTATAAAGGACAATTGGATTTACATCCAAGAGAAAGAAGTTAAGATTGGGAGGTTACAAATATTTAATAACTGGTCGCCCTATTTGGTGTCCAATAGCGAAAATATTTGGATCGGGTTGGAATATTTTTCAAATGTTGGAGATGAACTATGGAGTATGGGTAACGAGGAATTTATTGATTTTGCTATTAAAGAATTGGTTTTAATTGATATCATTGAAGAAGATGCTGTTCTGGACAGTACAATAATTAAAATGCCAAAGGCTTATCCTGCTTATTTTGGAACATATTCTGAATTTGACAAAATTAGAGAGTTTACCGATAAAATCGGCAATTTGTTTTTAGTGGGACGAAACGGAATGCATAAATACAACAACCAAGATCATTCTATGCTAACCGCAATTACTGCTGTTAAAAATATTATGAATAATGTGACCTCTAAAAACAACATTTGGGAAATTAACTTGGAAAAAGATTACCATGAAGAAAAATAGTGTTTACTATTTACTTTTTAACCCTTTTGCAATAGGCGTCTTTTTATTCGCTGTTTTAGTTTTTATTTCATTCTACCCATATATATTATATGATGAGGTACTTTGGAGTTATATAGGAAGAATTTGGAACGAAAACAATTTAGTCCCGTATGTAAATTCGGTAGAAAACAAACCTCCGGGAATTTTTATTTTGTATAAGCTGAATCAGCTTTTTTTTGATGGGAATATCTTTTTTATAAGGCTATTTGGTGCTATTTGTAGTGTGCTGTCGTCTTTTTTACTTTATAAAATTGGCAAACTACTGAACGGTCATTTGTGCGGTATGCTGTGTATGTCCATCTTTGGCTTGATGATGAGTTGGTTCTTAATGAATGGATGGTCTTTGGCACACACCGAAACTTTTATGGTCTTCTTTTCTATTCTGGCATTTTATCTATTTGTAAAGCATAAAATGGCCAAACATTTTAAGTATATTCTTTTCGGGATAGGTACTTTATTAGGCTGCTCTCTATTTTTTAAGCAGATTGCCATAACCACAATAGTTGCTTTTTTTCTTTTTGTACTGATTGATAAAAAAAGCTCCTTAAAATCAAAATTAAGAGATATTTTGCGTATTGGTTTTGGTGTAATATTTATAAATTTATCAGGGTTCTTAGTGCTCTACATGAGTGGCGTATCTCTGCTGCAATATTTAGAGGGTTCATGGTTAATTTTATTGAATTCAGGGTCTAGCGGTACTGGTTTTTCTGATTATATGGAAGGCTTTTTTAAAACTTTTTTTTGTTCAAGATTTTTAATGCTTTATCCTCTATTAATATTGGTATATCTAAAGCGTGAACTATTTAAAAAAGAATTGTACGTTTTAGTTTTATTATGGTTTTTATTAGATTTTTCTGGAGCCATTTTATCTGGAAATTTTTATGGACATCAACTAAAACAAATGCTACCGTCCTTATCAATTTTATTTGGTATTGTATTGAGCAATTATAAGCTATTTGGGAAAACTAATTTTTTAAAACAGCTTTCGGATGTAAAAATTTTAATTTTGGTGATAGTATATTTTTTCCCGTATTTACAAATGGCTAAGGTTGGTAAATCATTGTGGTACACTAAAAATTTAGATCATAAAGTTGCCGCAAAATGGATTAAAAACAACTCATCCAAACAAGATTATATATATCTGTTTGGTGCAGATTACAAATTAATTTCAACATTGTTATATTCTGAAAGAGTGTCTTCTAGTAAATATTTCAGTTCAATGTTTGTAAGTAGAGAAGAGCAACGTCAGCAGATATTTAGTGAAATTATGGCAAAACCTCCTAAGTATATTTTAGATTATAAAGAGGATATCAATATTAGAGCAATTTACGGAAACTCGATGTATCAGTATTTTTTAGAAAATTATAGACTTCGAAACAATTTTGGTAATATTCTACTTTATGAAAGAAATTAAATAAGCTATAAAGTCTTAAAAAATGCCTTGATAAAACTCCAAGAAAATAAAGACTTCATAATTCTAAATTCTTCTAACACACTAGATTCTTCATCTAAAAAACGAAACATAGTTTCAATAGTATTCTTATTATAAAACTGCTGAAAAATCCATTCGCCTTTATGGTTTTCATCTTTTAAAACTTTTAAAAAAACTTTATCATAAAACCTAAACCTACTTTTGAACAGCTTGTATGATGGTATTTTATTCGCTTTCAGGTTTTCAATAATTATTGCAACTTTCTTTTCAGTATGTTTAAAAGAGTATCCTGTTGAAGGCTTGACCCAACCGCCACCAGTACCAATTTTTGTAATGTTTTTGCTGTTGAAATTATCAAAAGGAAATGTTGTCATGGGGATTTCCCCAATTTCAGATTCTAAAATTTCGTAGCGTTCAATTTTCAGAAATTCATTAATATAAGTTTTAATGTATGAATCGTAGATGTCTTCATCAACACTATTTTCCGTAAAATAAGTAAACTCAATAAGCGCTTCATTTTTAGAAAAAGGCAACACATATGTAAACGTAGTTTGTTGGCCATCTTTTAAGCGATAATCCATCATGGTCAGAGTATTGGCATCAAAAACGTCCGTTTCAGATTTAATAACAATGCCTTTAAAATGCTGAATGATTTGTATGCATTTGTTGGAGTTATAAAATTCTTCGGGAATTCTACTATCAAATACATGAGACGCTTTATAGGAGTTTTTGTTAGTTTTTACAATGACTTCAGAACTTTCAGAAATAGAAACAACATTATCTATTATAAAATGAATCTTTGCGTGTTTATTTAATTCTGCTTTAGCAAATTTGTAAAAGTCGATTGCTCTAATTGATTTATAATGAAAGGGGGCAAGATTAAGATTAATAGTTTTTTCTGTAGTATGAATTTTAGCCGAATCCCAAGATTTATAAACAATAGCATCCCATTGTGAAGGCGAGGGTTCCCAAAAACTCCAAGTTTTATCGTTGGTGGTTTTTTCAGAAGGATCAATTAATCCGATATGTTTATCACTAAAAAAATCATCAGAAGCCATTTTTAAAGCCAGTTGTAAACCCGCCAAACCATTGCCTATGATGATGTAATCAAAAGTTGAGCGACTCGCCATGCCGCCTTATTGTTTTTTAAAATATTTAAAGGGCACAAATAGCATCCCGAAACATTCGCCATGCTCTTTTCCTAAATGTTTATGGTGCATTTTATGAGCACGCCTAACACCGCGAGCATACCAATTATTGGCATTTCTAAACAATTTAAAACGTTGGTGTATAAAAATATCATGGACTATAAAATAAGACAATCCGTAAGCAAAAATACCAAGACCTATAGGTAAACCTGCCCAAAAACTGGTGTGTTTCCAAAGTAAAAAGAACCCAATACTTACTACAGCATAAAATATGAAAAAGGCATCATTACGTTCAAACCAACTATCATGGTCTTTATGATGGTGGTCTTTGTGCAAACTCCATAAAACACCATGCATGATATATTTATGGGTAAACCACGCCATAAACTCCATAAAGCAATAGGTGCCTAAAAATATAAGTATCCAATAAATAGTGTGCATCACGTGAAATTTATATTAAATTTAATTGATATTTTACATAACTACGCATTAAAAGCTCTATTTTTTTTGGGTTAGAAACTCTAATACGTGCATCTTTTATTTTTAAAGCTGGTGTTTTCTTCAATTTTTTCAAAAGTTGGCTGTAATAGCGATACGCCATAAAAACACCAAATTTAGCTTCTATCGGTAATTTTTTAATGCCACTTAGTCCCTTTTCAAAGTCACTTTCAATATCATCAATAATGTTTTGTTTTGAAGTTTCATCTAAATTATTTAAATCAACATTTGGGAAATAACTTCTGTTTAATTCATTAAAATCCTCTTTGATATCTCTTAAAAAATTCACTTTTTGAAACGCAGAACCTAGAGACATGGCTGTTTCTTTTAATTCATCATATTTCTCTTGATCGCCATTAACAAAAACTTTTAAGCACATTAAGCCAACAACATCGGCAGAACCATAGATGTAGTCCTTGTATTCTTCTTCTGTTAAATACATTGTTTTATGAAGGTCTAATCGCATACTTTTCATAAACGAGTCCACCAGGCTTTTGTCTATACCGTATTTATGATAGGTATGTTGAAATGCATTTAGAATAGGGTTAAGACTGATTTTATGAATTAAAGCTTTTTCTAAATCTAGCTCAAAGCTTTCAAAAAGTTCTTCCTTGTTGTAATCATGAAAGGAATCCACAATTTCATCAGCAAATCTCACGAATCCGTAAATATTATAGATATGCATTCTTATGGAATTCGATAGCATTTTTGTTGCCAAAGAAAAAGATGTGCTATAGGTTTTGGTAACTACTTTGCTACAATTATAAGAAACGGTATCAAAAAGTGCTTTCATATTAACTGTTGTGTTTTATTACTAAATCTGAAACTAATTTTCCGGAAATTAGCGATGGAGGAACACCGGGTCCCGGAACTGTTAATTGTCCTGTGAAAAAGAGTTGCTTTACTTTTTTACTTTTCAATTTTGGTCTTAAAAATGCAGTTTGCAATAATGTATTTGCCATTCCATAGGCATTTCCTTTGTATGAATTATAATCTTTGATAAAATCATTTAAGCAGAAGGATTCCTTAAAGATAATGTCGCTTTTAACGTTTTGAGATGTTAATGATTCAAATCGATTCATGATTTTATTAAAATAAGATGCTCTAAGTTCGGGCGTGTCTTCAATGCCTGGAGCAAGAGGGATTAAAAAAATGCCAGCTTCTTTTCCTTCAGGTGCTGAAGAATCATCAGTCTTACTTGGGAAACTTGCATAAAATAATGGGTTATCTGGCCATTTTGGGTCATCATAAATAGCTTCGGTATGCATATCAAAATCTACATCAAAAAATAGAGTATGATGATTTACGTTTTGCAATTTTTTATCAAAACCAACATAGAAAAGTAGGGAAGAAGGCGCGAATGTTTTTTTATCCCAATAAGCTTCGGAGTACTGCCTATATGGTGTGTCCAAAAGCGTTTCGGTATGGTGGTAATCTGCGCCACTCACAATAACATCTGCTTTATAATCTTTTCCGTTGGAGGTTAAACTGGTAGCAATTCCGTTTTCAACATTTATTTTTTCAATTGGTGCGTTTGTTTTAATTGTGACACCTAATTCTTTAGTTAAGGATTCCATCGCGAGAATAACTTGATACATTCCTTTTTTAGGGTGAAAAGTGCCCAGTCCAAAATCGGCATAATTCATAAAACTATAAAATGAAGGTGTATCACTAGGTTTAGCCCCTAAAAACAAAACAGGGAATTCTAATATTTTCGCTAATCTATCATTCTTAAACTCTTTTCTAACATCTTTTTTAATAGTACCAAAAAACTGATTTACTTTCCTAATAGTTGCAGGAGTTATGAGTTCCAAAGGAGAAACCCCAGGGTTATAAACCAAATCTTTTATGGCAATATCGTAGTTGCTTTGTGCATCATCTATAAATTCTTGAAGTTTTAGAGAACTTCCTTTTTCTTCGGTTTCAAATGTAGATTTAATTTTCTCTAAAGTGTCGCCAATAGTGATGTAATCGTCTTTTCCGAAGTAAACGCTGTATGCGGGACTTAGCTTTTCCAACGTATAAAAATCGGAAGGTTTTTTGTTGAAATCTCCGAAGAACTTTTCAAAAACATCTGGCATCCAATACCAAGTAGGACCAATATCAAAAGTGAAGCCTTCTTTTTTTAGTTGCCTTGCACGACCTCCAATGGTGGCATTTTTTTCAAATACAGTAACCTCATAACCGGCCTGCGCTAAATAGCAAGATGCAGCCAGTGATGAGAACCCAGAACCTATGATTAAAGCCGACTTTTCCATAATTGTTTAACAAATATAATTAAAAGTTAAACAAAACATGGTATTTTTACAAATCTTTAACTAAGTTTTCGATGGAATTATATACGGTAACTTGCTTTGGGAGTTGTAGGTCTTCTTCAAGACAGGAAAATTTTGGGCCTAATAGTAATAAGTTGGTTTTATCATTACCTAACAATAATTCATTAAAATCTTTAATGTAAGTTGGTATGTGTTTTACCTCAGGACTAACTGTAAAATAAGATATAAAAGTAATTACATTAAAAAATTCTAAAATACTAACAAGGCTATCCATAGGTACGCTTTCACCTAAAAATATAGTATGATAGCCTTTGCTTCTCAATTGGTAGTTAATAAATAACAAACCAATGTCGTGTACTTCGTTGTCGGGCAAAAACAAAATAAAAGTTTTTGTAACAGGTTTTGGCTCTAAACTTTGCAGTCGTTCAATATTTAAAAGAATTTTTTGTTTTATATGAACTGATAAAAAATGTTCGTGAGCGGGAGTTATGGTACTTGTTTGCCATAGAAGCCCAATTTCGTTTAAAAGAGGTAAAAATACGTTATAGAAAATGTGGCTAAACGAATTGTTTTCTATTAAATTATTATAAGTGTTGTAAAACAGAACCTGATCAAAATTGAGCATCGACAATTTAAATGCATTGATGGCGTGATCTTCAACTTGTTCTCTAGAAGCAATTTCACGAACTTTAATGGGTATTTCGGCTTCACTTAAATTAGCGATTTTGGAAATTTTATAACCACTATTATTCAAAAAAGAAATGTTTAACAATTTCTGTAAACTACTTAAACTATAGTTTCTTATGTTAGTATCGCTTCTGTTGGGTTGCAATAAATTATAGCGTTTCTCCCATATTCTTATGGTATGAGCCTTTATACCTGTTAGGTTTTCTAAATCTTTAATACTGAAATTGACCTGAACGTTGTTCATTAAAAATGAATTTTTGTTAAACAAAATTACGAATATGAAATGAAAAACCAGTAGAAATGCGATTTAATTTTGTAAAATGGAAGTAATACTATCTAAGTTAGCGTATTTTAGATGGGTATTAAGAAGTTATTTGCTTCATTTTAAAAGGTTGAGTTTGTTGCGGATGCTTTTAATATTCTGTATTTTTGATAAGGTTTCCCGAGTCTGAATTTTATTCTCCTTAGATTTTTTTTATGCGTAATATTAGCTTTGTCTTTTTAGTTTTTATTTTTATCTCTTGTAATAATGAAAAGACTGATTATGTTAATGTTGCACCAGAAAAGGATGTTGTTTTCACATCAACTAGTCTGATTCCGGATGACGATTTTTTAGGAGATAATGCATGTAAATCTTGTCATAAAGAACAGTTCAAGGAATGGAAAGGGTCACATCACGATAAGGCCATGCAAATTGCTCTTGATTCTACAGTATTAGGAGACTTTAATAACGTGAAATTTACGAGTCAAGGTGTGACATCCCGTTTTTATAAAAAGGAAAACAATTATTATGTAAATACCGAAGGACCTGATGGGAAATATCACGATTACAAGATTGAATATTCTTTTGGAATCACGCCTTTACAGCAATATATTGTAAAGTTTCCCGATGGGCATTTTCAATGTTTAAGAACAGCATGGGATACCGAAAAGAACAAGTGGTTTGATTTGTATCCAGATTTTAAAGTTGTCCATTCTGAATGGTTACATTGGTCTAGAGGTGGTCTTAATTGGAATAATATGTGTGCTGACTGCCACTCCACAAATGTTAGAAAAAACTACGATTTAGAGTCCCATAGTTATAATACAAAATATGCTTTAATAAATGTAAGTTGTGAGGCATGCCATGGACCAGGGAAAGATCATGTTGAAAAGGCAAATTTTGAAGGAATTAATTATAAGGTTTCTAATGATTTAAAAATGACCGTTGGAACAGCTCCTAAAGATTTGGTAGATCAATGTGCAAGATGTCATGCAAGGCGAGAACAATTTTCAGAATATTACAATTTCGAAGGTACATTTCTAGATCATTATTTTCCACAATTAATTGAAAATAACCTGTACCATCCAGATGGACAAATTTTGGACGAGGTTTATGTATATGGCTCTTTTTTACAGAGTAAAATGTATCAAAATAATGTGACATGTACCAATTGCCATAACCCACATTCTTTAAAATTAAGATTTGAAGGCAATAAGCTTTGTGCGCAATGTCATGATACAAATGTGTATGACAAACCCAGTCATCATTTTCATACGGAAAATACTGAAGGTTCAAAATGTATTAATTGCCATATGACCGGAAAAATATATATGGGGAATGATTATAGAAGAGACCATAGCTTTAGAATCCCAAGACCGGATTTAAGCATAAAATATAACACGCCAAATGCTTGCATTCAATGCCACACCGATAAAGATAATGAGTGGGCTTGGGAGCATTTTAAAACGAATTATGGTACTCCAAAATCAAAGCACTTTTCAGAATTATTAGCCCCAGGGCTAACTGGAGACCCACACGGCTTTGAACAACTAAAAGAACTCTCTAAAGACACTATTTATCCAGAAATAGCGAGGGCCTCTGGTATTAGGGTAATGGGGAATTATTTGAATGAAGAAAGAATTAATGACATGTTACGTTTTTTAAATGATGAATCACCTTTAGTAAGAGGCGCAACAATCGATGTGTTAAACAATGTAAATTCAGGTGATTACGCCAACTATTTTTTAACGCTTTTAAAAGATAAAAAACGTTCTGTAAGAATTAAGGCGTTTCAAGCAATTGCCTCACTAAATGAGTTTCAAATACCTGAAGCCTACAAAGAAGCATATAAAATTGTAGAAAAGGAGTTTAATGCTCATCTAGCGGTAACCGCCGATTTTCCTCGAGGAAGAGCAAAGAAGGCGTTGTATTATTTAAAAAAAGGGGATACCCAGAATGCCATTGTGTGGTATGAAAAATCTTTAGAGATTGACAACAATAATAATATGGTTAGGACAAACTTAGCCAATTTGTATTATCAAACGGGTGATTTTAAAAATGCCGAAGAAGCTTTTAAAACCATAATAAAACAAGAACCGAGTTTTGCGCAAACCTATTACTCTTATGCTTTATTATTGGCAGAATTAAATAGGGTAGAAGAGGCTATTAAACAAATGCATTTAGCAATTGAATTTATGCCCGAGAACACTAGATTCTATTATAATTTAAGTTTATTGTATGATAAGATGAATAACCTTAAAATGGCTGAAGAGATAGCGGCTAAAGGCTTAAAAATAGATACAAGTAATGAAAGTTTGTTGTATGTATTGGCATATATTTATCAAAAAGGAGGTAACATTGAAAAAGCTGAAAATCTTAGTTCACGACTTGTAGAGTTATATCCCAACAATGCACAATACCGTACCTTTTATAACCAGTTAAAAGCTTTAAACAAATAAGTTATGGGTAGTGCGCACGAGAAGATTCGAACTTCCACATCCTAAAACGGATACTGGCCCCTCAAGCCAGCGCGTCTACCAATTCCGCCACGTGCGCATTTATTCAGAAGTGTGCTAAAATTGATAAAGTAGCACTTGATTGCTTAACTTTTGAGAATATTTAAAGCTCATAATTCTAACACAAATTAACAGTTTGGTAAATACCTCGAATCTTGTTCTAGGTAAAATCTGTTAAACCTATTTCTTTTGAGAGGGCAAATATAAATAATTTCGTGGTTTGTAAATAATATAAACCGACTTTCTGAAAACAAAAAATCCGACTCTTTCGAATCGGATCTTTTAATTAAGCGAATAATATGTTTTACAATAGGCTAAGCGCCTTATTTTACTTTATCAACTACAGCTTTAAAAGCCGCTGGGTTGTTCATAGCTAAATCTGCTAAAACCTTACGGTTTAATTCGATATTATTAGCTTTTAATTTCCCCATAAATTGAGAATAAGATAATCCATGTTCTCTGGCTCCAGCGTTAATACGCGTAATCCATAAAGCACGAAATGTTCTTTTCTTGTTTCTACGGTCTCTGTACGAATATTGCATCGCTTTGTCAACCGCATTTTTTGCTACCGTCCAAACGTTTTTACGTCTTCCAAAGTAGCCTTTTGCTTGTTTAAGCACCTTTTTTCTTCTGGCTCTTTTGGCAACAGAATTTACTGATCTTGGCATAATTTTAATGTGTTTTGTAGCGGGCGTTCTGAACTTGTTTCAGAATCTTTTTAATGGCCACGCTCCAGGGTTTATAAATTGTTTTTAACCGATTAAAACTTCTGTTACTTTAAACGTAACATGGTTTTAATATTGTCCTCATCTGCTTTATGTACTAAACCATCATGAGTTAATTTAAGCTTACGCTTTTTAGACTTCTTTGTTAAGATGTGACTCTTAAAAGCGTGCTTTCTTTTAATCTTACCAGTACCTGTTAGCTTAAAGCGTTTTTTGGCACTAGATTTTGTTTTCATTTTAGGCATTTTCTTTTCCTAGGTTTTAATTATTGCGCTTAATTGCTTTTATATATTTGATTCTAAAATTGTAACCTTGAGCGCAGTCGAAAGGTTTTTTCAGAATCAATCTTTATGTTTACTATATGTTTAATTACTTCCTTGGCGTAATAAACATGGTCATTCTTTTTCCTTCAAGTCTAGGCATTTGTTCTACTTTACCTAGTTCCTCTAAATCTTGAGCCAGACGTAATAATAAAATCTGTCCTTGCTCCTTGAAGATGATCGAACGTCCTTTAAAAAACACAAATGCTTTTAATTTAGCACCTTCTTTTAAGAACTTTTCAGCATGTTTCTTTTTAAACTCGTAATCATGGTCATCTGTTTGAGGTCCAAAACGAATTTCTTTAACAATAACTTTAGTCGCTTTCGATTTTAAAGCTTTGTCTCGTTTCTTTTGTTCGTAAAGAAACTTTTTATAATCCATAACCTTACAAACAGGAGGTTCGGCATTAGGCGAAATCTCTACAAGGTCCAAGCCTTGTTCGTCAGCTATTCTCATAGCGTCGCCCTTGGTATAAATACCAATTTCTACGTTATCTCCAACAAGACGTAATTTTTGTGCTGTAATCTTAGAGTTAATCTTGTGCTTGTCCTCTTGTACAACCCTTCTATTGGGTTGCCTTCTTCTTCTAATTGCTATGGCTATCTATTTTTTAATTAAACTTTTTATTTTAAAACGATTTTAACGTTTTACTAATGTCCTCTTTTATAATGTTAACGAAGTCTTCAATGGATATCATCCCTAAATCTTCGCCTCCGTGCTTGCGCACAGTAATCTTGTTTTCCTTCTCCTCTTGCTCACCAATTATCAGCATATAAGGGTGTTTCTGCATTTCTGCTTCCCTTATTTTCTTTCCAATGGTTTCACTTCTATGATCTGCAAGGGCGCGAATTTCGTCATTTTCAAGCAAATTTAAAACTTTTTCAGAATATATTTCATATTTCTCACTAAGAGATAATATTTTTACTTGAATTGGCATCAACCAAATAGGGAAGTTTCCTCCAGTATGTTCCAATAATAATGCCACAAAACGCTCCATGCTACCAAACGGTGCACGGTGGATCATAATAGGGCGGTGGAGCTCGTTATCACTACCTTTATAGGTCAAATCAAAACGCTCTGGTAAGGTGTAATCTACCTGTATGGTTCCCAATTGCCACTTTCTGCCTAAAGCATCTTTAACCATAAAATCCAACTTCGGACCATAAAAAGCGGCCTCACCAGTTTCAATCACATAATCCAAACCTTTTTCTTCAGCAGCATTAATTATCGCTTGTTCCGCTTTTTCCCAATTAGCCACATCTCCAATATATTTGTCGGGATTTTCAGGATCTCTTACAGAAACCTGAGCCGTAAAATTCTCAAAACCTAAAGAACCAAACACATATAGCACAAGATCAATAACATCTTTAAACTCTTTGTCCAACTGTTCTGGCATACAGAACAAATGCGCATCATCTTGAGTAAAACCTCTCACACGGGTTAAACCATGTAATTCCCCACTTTGTTCATAGCGATATACAGTACCAAATTCGGCATAACGCTTCGGTAAATCCTTATAGCTCCATTGTGCACTTTTGTAAATTTCACAATGGTGTGGACAATTCATGGGTTTCAATAAAAATTCCTCATCTTCTTTAGGCGTTTTTATGGGTTGAAAGCTATCTTCACCATACTTGGCATAATGTCCAGAAGTTACATAAAGTTCTTTCTGTCCAATATGTGGCGTAATTACCATTTCATACCCCGCCTTTTTCTGGGCAGCTTTCAAGAAGTTTTCCAAACGCTCGCGTAAAGCCGCGCCTTTAGGCAACCATAAAGGCAAGCCCTGTCCCACTTTTTGGGAAAACGTAAACAACTCCAATTCCTTACCCAATTTTCTATGGTCACGCTTTTTAGCCTCCTCAAGCATTTCCAGATACTCGGTAAGCTCCTTTTGTTTCGGAAAAGAAATCCCATAAACACGGGTCAACTGAGGTTTATGCTCGTCACCGCGCCAATAAGCACCGGCAACGCTCAACACCTTTACGGCCTTAATAATCCCCGTATTTGGAATATGTCCACCACGGCACAAATCAGTAAACGTAGAATGGTCACAAAACGTAATAGTGCCATCCTCTAAATTTTCAATCAATTCAGTCTTAAATTCATTGTCCTTATATAATGACAATGCGTCAGCTTTAGAAACCGCTCTCAAACTAAAATCATGTTTCCCACGAGCAATCTCCAGCATTTTAGTTTCAATAGCCTTAAAATCCTTTTCAGAAACAGCGACCTCACCAAAATCTACATCATAGTAAAACCCGTTTTCAATTGCAGGACCAATAGTCAATTTAGCCTGTGGATACAATTCCTCAATAGCCTGGGCCAAAACATGCGCTGAAGAATGCCAAAAAGCCTTCTTGCCATCATCATCTCTCCAAGTATATAAAACCAACGCGCCATCAGTGGTCAAAGGTGTTACGGTTTCAACAGTGGTACCATTAAAACTAGCCGAAATTACATTTCTAGCAAAACCTTCACTAATGCTTTTCGCAACATCCATAGGTGTAACGTTTTCCTCAAACGTCTTCACGGTTCCATCGGGCAAAGTAATATCTATCATCAAATCAAATTAAAATCATCAGCAAAGATAATAGTATAAACAAACCCACACAATATATATATAAGTATAATTTTAATTTGGGCGTTCCCCTCCGGGTCGGGCTATTCGCTATATCTTTTTAAAACGTCATAGCGAGGACGAAGGACGTGGCTATCTCATAATTATTAGTTCTACACAAAAGTTGTAACTTCTATAGTTTTAAAAAGGATGCCGCTACTATCCCTAACGCGCTTGTTTGCTAAGTTCTGTTATAGCTGAAAATTTATTTTTTACTTGCGGAGGTTTTTCATCTTAAAATTCTATATAATAAATGTTTACTTTTTTTAATATAGTTTTAGATTGCTAGTACTCGTTTGTAACGAGTACCCATAAATTATGTTTTAAGCTAATTGTTTCTGAATATAGCCTATTATAAACTTAATTCAAATAGTATGTTATTTAAACTTACTCAATACGGTATTCGTTACAAACGAGCACTAGCGGTGTTCCACAATGGTTGTGTTATGAGCAGTTATTTTCTCCAGTTCAGAAGTCCATTATATACTCCCAACCAAATTAGTCCATGATTATTTATGTCCAATTTTTTGTATTTCCAACTTATGTTTTTGTTGTCGCTATTCTCTAAAATTTTGATAACTTCTTTTAAAGGTCCATCAAATTCCTTTTCGTAATTGTCGCCAAATCCATTCGCGAAGTAAAATTCCTTTTTCTTTGGCAACTCTGTGTTTACAAACTTTTTAAATCTGTCCACGAATTGTTTTTTGTCGTAGTTATAGTTTGGACTTAAAAGTATGCTGTAGTCGAATAGATTATCCGTTTTCATCGAGGCATAGGTTACAAAGGTTGCTGCCAAAGAATGACCGATTGCCAACCTATAATCTTCAACTCGATAATTCTTTTTTAAATAGGGTTCTATCTCTGTTTGAATATGCTCAATTAATTTGTTCGCATGACCCATTGGTGGTTTATATCTGTCCAATGTTTCTTCGTGATTGTTGGGTGGTAAAAATTCATCCCACCTGTCTTCTGTTACTACTCCTACGATTATTACTGGTTCTATCATGGTCATTGATAGAAGCTGAACATTTCCGCTTATGAAGTTAAAAATCCGTGTGTTTTGAGCGTCGAAAAGATATAGGGCTTTGAAATTTTTATCTTTTTCCCAAACATATTCGTCAGGGATAAATAGTTGCAATTCCCTTTGTTTTCCATAAATTTTTGATTTGATAAATACAGTTTTGGATTCCGCATAATATTTATCAGGGTCAAGTTTCTCTTGTCCAAAAAGAGTCATTGAGAATAATAAAATTCCAAATATTACTAGGTTTTTCATTGATGCTCGTTTGCTTTAATTGCACACAATGTTTTTACGAATATAAAATCGTTGTAATACTGAAACAAGTTCGGCACAGGTGTTTTATATCCAATATTATCTGCTAGCCGGCAGACAGGAACGAAGGTAGCCGAAATTTTTTATAAAATCAAGCAGTAAACTAAATCGATATTACAAATTTGCAACTGATAATACCAATGTATTTAAATGATAATTGTTGTAATCCTGCTAGGTCTAAGTTTGACCTGAAGGGATCAAAATGAGACAAAATATGCTTACAAGATTTTTGAAATCTCGCAGGAATAAACCATCTAGTTCATCTCAACCTCAGAAAGCGCTAAAACATTAAACAAATTAGCCTTAGTTTTAAAGAAACTATTTTCAATATCAATAGCTTTCAGCTTCGCATCTATTAATTTTGATTCTCTAGAGTTGACTAAAAACAAAGAACTTTCGCCCAAAAAGAATTTACGTTCTTCCGCAGAAAGCATGGTAGCATAATCGCTTACAATGGTTTCAGTATAGCCATTCTGAAGCACATAAGAATCTAATTCTTGATTAATCGCATCAATTTTATTTTTAAGACTCACTCTGGTATTTTGAATATCAAATTTAGTGTCTTGCAATTTGATTTTTGCCAATTTTAAATCGCCACGTTCCTTTCTTAAAAACAACGGAAAACTAACATTTACACCACTTTTATATGCCGAAGTACTAAACGATCTTGCTACTTCTGGTGTTTGCGATAAAAAGTTGTATTGCAAATCTATTTGCGGTAGTAAATTATTTAGCTTCAATCGTTTTTCAACATTCAAACTTTGAAATTTATAATCTAAAGATTGTAGTTTCGGGTGGCTTTCAATATCAAAACTTTCAATATCCAAACCCGATGTGTTTAAGGTTACATCAATAGTTTCAAAGGTATTTACATCAGGAATAATCCCCTCTTTTATTTCAATAGGTGTGTTGTCATTTAACCACAAATAGTTTGATAATTCCAAAGACGATTTTACAAATTTAATTCTAGATTTCTCTAAATTCAGTTTTCTGTTATTTAAGGCTATTCGAGCTTCAAGTGTGTCAATAGCAGGTTTATCGCCAACTTCAAAACTTTTCTTGATACCATTAAATCGCATTTCTGCATTGTTTAAAAAATCTTCGTAAACACGTTTTTCGTTATAGGTTTTTAGCCAATTAAAATAGCTTACTGTGGCTTCATATAAAATGTTATTAATCAATAACTGTCTGTCTGTTTGGGCTTGTTTTACGTATAATCTAGATTGCCTTAACATTGCCATACGCTTGTTGGTCAATAATCCACGAGCCACAGGTACGGAAACACCTGCGCTATATAAACCATCTTCGGGAACAAAAGCTTGTGGGTTTAAAAAATCGCCTGTGTTTTCTTCAAAGTTTCCTTTTAATTCTACACCAAACCACGTCGGGATTTTAAAGGACGCATTTAATCTGTCGTAATATTCGGTGTTTTTAAATTTCTTTCTGTTGTAATCTACTTCTAATTTAGGGTCGAAAGCACCACGAGCTTTCATCAACTTTGCTTCACTTTCGTTGATTACCAAATTGGCTTGCTTTACGATAGGATGAAATGATTTGACATAGCCTAAATATTCAGACAATGAAATTACCGAAGTAGTGTCTTGTGCTGAAATCAAGCCAGTAAAAAGCAGTGCTATACTTACTAAGATGACTCTCATTTTTTATCTTTTTTAGATGCCGTTTTACTCCCTTTGGGTTGATAATAGTTAGGGGGGAAGCTGTTAATTTGTCGCCATAGTTCAAACCAAATTGGTACATCTTCTAATAATGCAATGGTTTTTGCGCCGGAACCTACACGAATGGCTTCTGGCCATTCATGGTCAGTCTCGTCAGGTGCTAGTAATACTCTGTACTTTCCATTATCACTTATAAAACGCTCAATGGCAACTACTTTTGCACCATAAGTTCCGTAAGATACATTTGGCCATCCGCTAAATACAATGGCAGGCCATCCATCAAATTGTACACGTACTTTTTCGCCTTTATGAAGTAATGGTAAATCTATTGGTCTTACAAAAGTTTCAACAGCCAAATCGTATTGTGCTGGCATAATACCTACTAACTCTGCACCTTCTTTAAAAGTGACACCAATGCCTCCTGTTAAAACTTTGTTGATATAACCACTTTGAGGTGCAGTAACATATAGCAAATCACTACGACGTTTATAGTTTGTAGATGCATTTTCTAGTTTCGAGACTTGAGCTTTGGTATCAAAACCGCTAGATTGTGCGGTAAACATATCGCTTTGCGCTTTTGAAATTTTATCTGTAAAAACAGCATTGGTTCTTGATAATTCCAATTGTGCATTTACAACCTCATTCTGACTCATTAAATATTTGTTTTCTTGTGAAATCAATTTAGCCTGGGTTTCTTGCAGTTTTAAGCGTTTTTCTTCAACATCTTTTACCGCTTTTAAACCCTCTTCCTGTAAGGTTTGAATACGATTAAACTGTGTTTCGGCAATTTTTGAATTCGTTTTTGCAGCTTCCAAATCAATACTGTCACTTTTTACTTTTAAGCGCGATTGCATGAGTTTGTTTCTGGTTTGCTCTAACTTTAATTTTTGCTCGTTTCGTAAAGCAGAAATCTGTCTGTTTAAAGCGCTTACCTTAGCTTCATAAGCGGTAACCGATGATGTTTTTGCCTGAATTTGCTCATTGGTTCTTTCAACCAGTTTATCATCAAAATAATCACTTTTTACTTCAGAAATTCTTAAAATAGTATCGCCAGCTTTTACATAATCGCCTTCTTGTACATACCACGCTTCAATACGCCCTGGTATCTGAGATTGAATGTGTTGCGGACGTTGATTAGGTTTTAAAGTGGTAACAATGCCTTGGCCTGTAATGTTTTGTGTCCAAGGTAAAAACAACACGATAAAGCCAATAATAGCGGCAGCCAGCAAAAACTTATTGAAGTATTGGTAGTACCTAATATTCATGATATTTTTTCCAGACTTATATTCCGCTAAGTCTATTTTTTTGTTCAATTGGTTATGGGATATATTGAGCATAGCTTAGTTTTTAGATTTTATTCTGCCTTTTTCAAGCGTGATAATTTCGTTGCATCTATCTGTCCAAACAGAGCTAAAACTAACAACAACGAGTGCCCAAGGTCTGTCTTCATGAGATAGATAATCTACAATCTCTTTTGTTTCCGATCTATTAAAACGATCTAATGCGTCTTCAAGAATTAAAACTTTAGGTGCTTTTAAAATGGCACGGGCCAAAACAATTTTTTTGGACAATGAGTAAGACATTTGTCTCCCATCTGGATTCAGCACCGTGTTTAATCCGTCAGGTTGTTCTTTTAAAAACGATTTGAGTCCGACAATATCAAGGATTTCATAGATTTTTTCATCAGAAATATTAGAATTACCAAATGTTAGATTCTCTCTAATGGTCCCTTCAAAAGGATTTTCGTCCGATAAAGATAAACCTAATTGCGATCTGTAAAAGTTTAAGTGTAAACTACTGATAGACATATCGTTTACGTAAACATGACCAGATGTGGCTTCCATAACTCCTGAGATTAAACGGAGTAAAGTAGATTTTCCAGAACCACTTTCTCCTTGGATTAATAGTCTGCTTTTCGAGTTTATTTTTAGTGAGATATTTTTTAGAATATGTTTATCTCTATTATCAACCTCATAAGTCACATTTTCCAATTCAATGTTTATACCTTTTGAGAACTGGGGCGACTCGCCTGTTTGACTTTCTAAATCTTTATCAACTATTTGACCTATTTTTTCTAGAGAAGTCAACGTGTCGTAAAACGATTCTAAACCTAAAATTAGTTTTTCAACTGAAGCAATTACTAATAATATGATGATTTCAGCAGCAACAAATTGCCCAATATTCATTTCTTGGTTTAAAACCAAAGCACCACCAATTAATAATAAACTTGCGGTTACAATAACTTTAAAACTTATCATTTGAATAAACTGAATCATTAAAACCTTAAAGTGACTTTCTCTCGCTTTTAAATAATCGCTTACCAAATCGTCGTTTTTGTTGATCCCTAAACTAGTACTACCAGATAATTTGAAGCTAATTACTGAACGCGCAATTTCCTGAATCCAATGGGCTACTTTGTATTTGTTTTTAGATTCTTTTAAGCTGGTTTCAAGGCCTTTAATAGCTGTAAATTTGAAAACCACAAATATTAACATCAGGAGCAGTAATCCAAAAATGATAAAGAACGGATGGTAAAACGACAGAAGAATTAAGGCAAATAAAATCTGTAAAACTGCCGTTGGCACATCAATTAAAATTTTAGATAAACTCTTTTGAATGGTTAGCGTGTCAAAAAAGCGATTTGCTAATTCTGGCGGGTAATAGTTGCGTAATTCCGCCATTTTTATCTTCGGAAATCGGTATGCCAATTCAAAAGAAGACCTTGTGAAAATACGTTGCTGAATGGTTTCAATAATTCTTAATTGCATCAATTGTAGTGCACCCGAAAATGCAACACCCAAAGTCACTATAACGACCAAAACTACCCATGATGTTGAGATTTGTGCGCCTTGAATTAAATTGATAATGGCTTGAATTCCTAAGGGTAGTGATAGTGCCACAATACCGGCAAAAATAGCATAATAAAAAATTTGGAGGATATCTCTTTTTTCCAATTGAAGCAAGCCTACTAAACGTTGCCAAGGGGTCATTTGTTTGTTTTCCATATTTAGGATTTCAATGTATTAAGCACTAGGTTTTTGATAAAAATAGTTGGGGAAATATTTGCATCGCAATCTGTTATTGATGTAAAATGATCTTTTAAAAAGTGCTGATGTAAACTGCCTTCAAGAATGGTGCTGGCCAAACTAGAAGGGAATTTATAATTTGGTTGTAAAGCCTTAATCATATCCCGTAAGCGATGTACAATGCGTTTGTAAATAACAAAATAGCCTTCTTTATTTTCTTGATCTACTTCTTTAGTAAGGAATGATTTTGAATTTTCGTTAACCATAATTCGGTTTAAGACTATCTCATTAATATGCGAGAAATTGGAGTCTTCTTTTACAGCTCTTGTAACAATTTCAATAGCCTTATCGAGTTTGTCGGAAGGGTTTAAATTGTGGGTTTCAAACACCAATTGATATTCTATCCATGCCCAATACCATGACGATAAGTAAAGCAATAATTTGTGCTTACTTTCAAAATAACGGTAGATTGAACTTTCGTTTGAACCTATGAGCGATCCTAGTTTTTTAAATGTAAAACTATCAAAACCAATATCGTCTATTAGGAGAATACTGTGTTCAACAATGCGCTTGCCTAAATCGGAAGACTCAGGGTCTTTGACATAGATTTTTTCTGGAACCGCAATCTTCAGATTTGAAAGTAATGAATCCATAATTAATTAATTTGATTGCAAATATAATAGTATTACTATTATAAAAGAAAATAAAACTATTATTTTTATTGATGCGTTATTGGGAAATACTATTGAGTTGGTGGGTTTTGCTGTAATCGATTGATTTTTAGGTTATAATGTTTGAGGTAGAAAAAGACTTAAGACAAAAAGGACTTATGACTTAAGACTGCAAACCAGCATTAAAATTGAGTTTATGACTTCTTTTGGCGGATATGTGGGTTAGGGATTGAGGCATTTGTTGGAGCTCCTCGAAGAGAGCGACTGCCGAAAGCCCGACCCGAGGTACGAGGGGAACCCCCAAATTATTTTAATGACAATCCACCCCACCAGAAACCAGCTCGAAAACCGGAGCAGGCGAGAGGTAAGGAATGCCGAGGCCCAAACCGCGAAGAATAAATAAAGTGCCAATAATAATAACAAAAACGGGAATGGCCTTTTGAATTTTCTGTCTGGCAGTACCTTTTAAAAACTGACTAAAATAAATGGCGGTCGTCATTAAAGGAATAGTTCCAAGTCCAAAAACAGCCATATATAAACTGCCGTTTAAGGCGTTTCCGCTAGCAATTGCGGCAAAAAGAGCCATGTAAACCAATCCGCAAGGCAGGAAGCCGTTTAAAAAACCAATAGTTAAAAAAGTGTCCATGGTTTTTTTCTTCATAGCAGCACCCAAAGCAGATTTTACTTTAGAAATTAACTTGTAAACAGGTTTTGAAAAATTGTATTTATTAAATGTTTTCTGCGGAATCAAAACCACCAAAATCATTAAAATTCCAATAATTATGGAGAGTTGTTGCTGGTATCCAAAAATGTAAAGACTCTTTCCGATGAGTCCGAAAATTAGTCCTATAATGCTGTAAGCTAATAATCTGCCAAAATGATAAATGGCAATCTGCAAGACTTTTTTAACCGAATTATTACGATTTACGGGCAACATAAAAGCTATGGGACCGCACATGCCTACACAATGAAAACTCCCTAATAGCCCTAATATAAATGCCGAAAAAAGCATGCTAATACGTTATAGATTCTTTAAATAAATAATTATTTCCGTTATATTGCCAATCTACAGTAATGTTCCAGCGACCATCTACCAAACGTTTGTCAGGTATGAGCAAATTTGAATTAGACAGTAAGATTGAAGTCTCAAAGTCTAGTTGTTTGTTAGATGGTCTATATAGGAACACTTTTCCAGTAATTTTTTTATAATCAATATTGTCGGGAAACACAATTTTTAAGCCCTCGCTAGTTCTTAAATAACTAATGTTTTCGACTAACTCTTTCGATTTTTCGAGCTTATTAATGTCGTTTTGATATTGTAATTCGGCACCGTAATAATCCTCGGTAACCAATTCGTGCTCAAACCTATCGTCCACAAGCATTGTTACAATAAAGTACATGATAAAGGCTATAAAGCCTATAAATGCAAGTATAATTCCGGTTCCCCAATTAAATTTCATATCTGTCATTCCTGCGAAGGCAGGAATCTGTTTTTAGTTAATATTTATATTTATACCTACAAGGTTTTCAAAACCTTGCAGGAGACTGCCAACTGCATACCAAAATACTGCTGACTTTTTTATGGCATTTCCCTTCGTACCTCGGGTCGGGCTTTCCGCTATATCTTTTTTATTTGTTCTCGATACATTTTGCTCATGCTTCACAAAACACTCGAACTGACATAAAAAAGGATGCCGCTTCAATCCCTAATGCACCCATCTGCCAAAGTCACTTCCAACTTCTGTCTTCTGTCTTCTGTCTTCGTGCTTCCCAACTTATTTATAACTCCTAGGGCCTAAAAAATTTGCCGTTGTCGATTCAATTAATTTATCGCCCGAGTAAACACCAATCTTTATTTTATTTCTATCGCCCGTTAAAGCGGAATTATTTATCTCTACAAACAAAGTGCCTTTAGCAAGGTCCTGACTTGGTACCACAAAACTGTCGTGCGTAGCCACCAATTTTAATTCGCCTTTATGTGACATCAGTTTAAAACTCACATCCTCAATATCCTTAGATGTTTTATTAACCAATTTATAAGTAAACACATTACTGATAATATTGTTGTCTTTGTGCTCATATAATTGACCAGGTAGCCTCAAAATATTGGCTTCTATATCGTTTCTTAAAAAAAGCATCCCTGTTAGCAATCCAACCAAAATAGTTAAAACGGCTATATAGCCTTTCATTCTATTGGTAATTTTAAACGGTGCTTTTGTTTCTATGTTTTCTTCACTAGCATATCTAATCAACCCTTTTGGAAGATTAATACTTTCCATAATATGGTCGCATTCATCAATACAAGCCGTACAGTTTACACATTCTAATTGTGTGCCGTTTCTAATATCAATACCTGTCGGACAAACATGTACACATTGCATACAATCAATACAATCACCATAACCTAAGGCTGCCCGGTCTTCATTTTTTCTGAATTTCTTTCTGCCGTTTTCAGCTTCGCCACGTTTATGGTCGTAAGCCACCACAATTGATTTTTTGTCCAATAAAACCCCTTGCAACCTTCCGTAAGGACAGGCAATTATACAGACTTGTTCTCTAAACCAAGCAAATACAAAATAGAATACCGCTGTAAAAATAATTAACGAAATAAGTGTACTTAAATGGCTAAAAGGCCCATCGATTATATATTGTATAAGTTTATCGCTTCCAATTAAATAAGCTAAAAACACATTAGCAATAATGAACGAAATGATTAAAAATATAATCAGTTTTAATCCTTTCTTTCTAATTTTTTCTGCATTCCATGGTTGTTTTGATAACCGAATTTGTTTTCCTCTATCACCTTCAATCCAATATTCAATACGTCTGAAAACCATTTCCATAAAAATGGTTTGTGGGCAAATCCATCCGCAAAAAATCCGACCAAAAGACACCGTAAATAGTGCAATAAATATGACACCAATTAACATTGAAATAACAAACAGATGAAAATCTTGTGGCCAAAATGGAAAACCAAATATATTAAATCGACGTTCTAATATATTGAACATCAAAAATTGATTGCCGTTAATTTTTATAAATGGCGATAGTAATAAAAACGCCAATAAACCATAACTAACCAGTTTTCGGTATTTGTAAAACTTACCGCTAGGTTTTTTAGGAAATACCCAAGCACGTTTCCCCTCTTTGGTTACCGTACCAATAGAATCTCTGAATGTTTCGTTTTCTGGGGTTTCCACGGTTTTTGCTTTTTAGACCTGTCAGGTTTTTCAACTTAGTTTAGTTTATGTTGAATCTGTTACCATTTACTCAACAGCTTCAGTAGGAGTTTCAGCATTTTCATCTACCCAAACATCACCTTCTGCGGCTTTTGGGTTTGCTGGCGTAGTTCCTTGAAATGTTAAAACATAACTGGCTACCTGTGCCATTTCTAAAGGTTTAAGCTGTGTTTTCCAAGCAATCATTCCTTTTCCTGAACGCCCACCTTCTGATATGGTTGTAAATATGCTTTTAATATCGCCACCTAAAATCCAATGTTTATCGGTTAAATTCGGTCCAATACCACCGCCGCCATCTGCCATATGGCATGCCACACAGTTTGTTTGGAATATTGCTTTTCCAGCGGCTAAATCTCCTGCTTCGGTAAGTTGAGTTACCGTATTGGCATCAACTAAATTCTTTGCTGTTTTTTTGTATTCCTCTATAGCTATTTTAGCTTCTGCTAATTCAGTTTCAAATTCATCTATTTGAGTATCGCCATTAAAGACATGGTATTTGGCTAGGTAAACAAATGCAAAAACAATTGAAATATAAAAGGCATACACCCACCATGGCGGTAAGTTGTTGTCTAATTCTTTAATACCATCGTAGTTATGGTCTAAAATAATTTCGCCTTCTTCTTCAATCGGTTTTGAACCTAAAAGTTTTGTGTAGGTTTCTTTTAACCAAGTGAATTTATAAGCGGATTCTTTTTTAGCTAAAAATTTAGCTTTAGCTTCTTCATCTAATTTTTGAAGCATGACATTTTCTAAGGCTCCAACAATCGCTTCAATAGCAATAAGAATTAAAAGCACTAAAAGCAAAAAGAGTAATACTGCGGGATATTCTATAAATGCTGGTTTCTCTCCAGAATCTATAAAGAACTCTACGGCTCCGAAAATAATAAAAAATACTACTGGAACTCGAATCCAGGATGGAACTAAATTTCTCATGATATATCGTCGTTTTGTTTGTCTAATGGCAGGTTGCTTACGGTTTTTATATAGTCTTTTTTAGCGGTAATAACCCACCAAAATAGGAGTACAAAAAAAGTAAAGAAGATAAGTAGGGAAATCATCGGATAAACCTCGATTCCCGTAATGCTCTCCATATGGTTTTTTATGTATTTCAACATGGTTTTAAATAATTTTGATGGTTATTGTTGTTGCTCAGGTTTTACATGAATATCAGTTCCCAATCGTTGCAAATAAGCTATCATGGCAACAATCTCCCTGTTTTTCATTTCTATAAACTCTTCGCCATTATCAGAAGCATATTTCTTATCTGCTTCATAAGTTTTAGCAAAATCTGGGTCGTTATGGAGGTTTTCTTCAATTTGAGCACCTTGGTCTAACATGTTTTGTTGTGCATTGGTAATGTCTTCATCAGTATAAGGTACACCTAATGTAACCATAGCTTCCATTTTTGCCTCTGTTTGGGATTTATCAAGTTTACTAGATGGTCCTGTAATTAGCCAAGGATAACGTGGCATGATAGAACCGGATGAGGTACTTTGTGGGTCATACATATGGTTAAAGTGCCAGTTATCAGAATACTTGGCGCCAATTCTGTGTAAATCTGGCCCTGTACGTTTACTTCCCCAAAGGAATGGGTGGTCGTAAACAAACTCGCCAGCTTTTGAGTATTCGCCATAACGTTCAACTTCGTGTCTAAACGGACGAATCATTTGTGAGTGGCAGCCCACACAGCCTTCACGGATGTAAATATCCCTACCTTCCAATTCTAAAGGTGTATAAGGTTTCACACTAGATATGGTTGGAATATTCGATTTTACCATAATTGTCGGTACAATTTGAATAATACCTCCAATTAAAATAGCTACTGTTGCTAAAATGGTTAATTGAATTGGTCTTCTCTCTAACCAAGTGTGCCAGCCTTCGCCAGAAGTACGTTTTTTAGTAACGCGTTCTAAAGCTGGTGCTTCGGCTAATTCATCTTCAACTTTACTACCTTGTTTAACAGTCATTATAACATTATAAACCAAGATGAACATACCTACAATATAAAGTGTACCACCAATAGCACGCATCCAGTACATGGGTATAATCTCAGTAACGGTTTCTAAAAAGTTACCATACACTAAAGTGCCATCTGGATTAAATTGTTGCCACATAGAATATTGCGTAAAACCAGCAACATACATTGGTAGCGCATAGATAATAATACCTAAAGTGCCTACCCAAAAATGTAAATTTGCTAAGGCTAATGAGTACATTTTAGTTTTAAATAAGCGAGGTATTAAGTAATAAATGATACCAAACGCCATAAAGCCATTCCATGCCAATGCGCCAACGTGTACGTGAGCAATAATCCAATCGGTAAAGTGGGCTACAGCATTGACACTTTTTAATGATAGTGTTGGACCTTCAAAAGTTGCCATACCATAACCGGTAATGGCTACAACCAAGAATTTTAAAACAGGGTCGATTCGTACTTTATCCCAAGCACCACGGAGTGTTAAAAGACCGTTTATCATACCACCCCAAGATGGCATTAATAACATAACCGAGAATGCAACACCTAGGTTCTGCGCCCATTCTGGTAAAGCTGTATATAATAAGTGGTGTGGTCCAGCCCAGATATAAATAAAGATTAACGACCAAAAGTGCACAATAGATAATCTATAAGAATACACAGGTCTGTTGGCTGCTTTAGGAACAAAATAATACATCAATCCTAAAAACGGCGTCGTTAAAAAGAAGGCAACCGCATTATGTCCGTACCACCATTGTACAAGTGCATCTTGCACACCAGCATAAACCGAATAACTTTTCATTGCACTTACAGGCAATTCTAAACTATTAAAAATATGAAGTACAGCAACCGTTACAAACGTGGCAATATAAAACCAAATAGCCACATAAAGATGACGTTGGCGACGTTTTAAAATCGTCCAAATCATATTAACACCAAAAACCACCCAAATTAGTGCAATAGCAATATCAATAGGCCATTCCAATTCGGCATATTCCTTAGAAGTAGAATACCCTAAAGGCAGCGAAATTGCAGCAGCAACAATAATAAGTTGCCAACCCCAAAAGTTAATATTACTTAATAGGTCGCTTGCCATACGGGCTTTTAATAAACGCTGAAGCGAATAGTAAATCCCGGCAAACATGGCGTTCCCCACAAAGGCAAAAATCACGGCATTGGTATGTAAAGGTCTTAAACGACCAAAACTAAGCCACGAAATCCCATCGGTAAGATTTGGGAATAGAAACATAAAAGCAAGTAGCAAACCTACCGCCATCCCTACAACGCCAAAAACTATTGTAGCATAAATGAATTTAGTTACGATTTTATTATCGTAATGAAACTGTTGCATCTCCATAATTGAAATATTAATCTTTTTTGGTTAGTATCGTTTTCTTTGGTTTATCTTTTATCAATTCGTCTTCAAAAAGCATGCGTACCGATGGTGTATAACTATCGTCAAATTGTCCGCTTTTTACAGCAAGAATAAAGGCTACAAAAAAGCCAATAGCTACCGTTATGCTGATAGCAAGTAAAATATATATAACGCTCATACCTATTAGAAGTTATGGTTCAAAAGTACTTTTATGCTGTTCTGAAAAACATGACATTTATCATGTTTTCTTATTTGTAATCATTCTAATTTTTCTTTGGGCGTTACCCCAAAAAGGGGTCGGGCTTTCCACTACAATCCCTAACGCATCTATCCGCCAAATTCGGTTCTCAATTTTTTTCTCTGTGAATCTCTGCGAAACCTCCGCGAAACTCTGCGTAACAACCTACTTCAATTTCTTCCCCAAAACATTCGTACAAACCGTCGTAAACACCACAATACTAATAGAACTCAAAGGCATTAAAATAGCAGCAATTACAGGAGCTAATTGACCAGTAACCGCAAAATATAGCCCAATGATATTATAAATAAATGAAAGTGCAAAACTCCATTTAATAATCGTTATAGCCGATTTTGAAGCTTTTATAAAATGATATAACTGATTGAATTTTGAAGCATCTAAAATAGCATCACAGGCCGGGGAAAACACATTCACATTCTCAGAAATAGCAATACCAACATTGCTCTGTGCCAATGCACCAGCGTCGTTTAAACCATCACCAATCATCAACACTTTTGCGCCAGAATTTTGATGGTGCTTAATATATTCCAGCTTATCTTCAGGTTTCTGATTAAAAAACAACTTGGTTTTCGAAGGAAGCAATTTGGTCAAATTCTCTTTTTCACCCTCATTATCACCAGAAAGAATCACCAAATCATAATGCTTTTTAAGTTTGTTAAATAATTTTGAAAGTCCTTTTCTATATTGGTTATAAAACGTAAACTTTCCTTTGTAAGTATTGTTCGTACTTACATGAACTGCCGTATTCAAAGTAGCTATTTCAGAGGTATAGCCTACAAAAGGCGCAGAACCAACCTTTATAGAATCTTGATTATGTTTCCCAGAAATCCCTTTACCGATATGTTCTTCATAATCATTTAAAGTGACAATATTATGGTCATTCAAAAGCGCATATAACGACCTGCTCAAAGGATGATTTGAGTTTCGTAAGGTGCTTTTTAAGAGCGATTCCTCATCACCCGAAAGTTCCAAACCATCATATGCAATAGACGTTTCTTTATTGGCTGTAATCGTTCCTGTTTTATCAAAAATTATCGTATCAATAGTAGCTAATTGCTCAATAACTGTAGCATTTTTAGCATAGAATTTTAGTTTTCCAAAAATACGTAATATGTTCCCAAATGTAAACGGAGCAGCCAATGCAATAGCGCACGGGCAAGCAATAATAAGTACCGATGTAAATACATTTAAAGCTTTTGAAGCATCAACAAACATCCAGTAAGTTGTAGCAATAACAGCAATACTCAAAACAGCAATGGTAAACCGTTTACTAATGGCATTTGTTAATGTCGTAAAACCATCTTCTTTGTTTTTACTAAACACATCGTTACTCCAAAGCTGGGTTAAATAACTCTGTTCAACCGTTTTTAAAACATCAACTTCAATACTGCCATCCAATTGTTTTCCGCCAGCAAATAATTTATCGCTAGATTGTTTTGAAACCGCTTCAGATTCCCCAGTAACAAAACTATAATCGATGCGGGCTTGTCCTTTTATCAGAATACAATCCACCGGAATCAATTCTTCGTTTCTAATTAAAAGTCTGTCGCCTTTTTCAATATCATAAACCTGAATGGAAGCTTCAGAATTATCAGAAGAAATCTTAGTAATTCCGATAGGGAAATAGGATTTATAATCCCGTTCAAATGATAAAAACGTATAGGTTTTTTGTTGGAAAAATTTCCCAAGCAGCAAGAAGAAAATAAGCCCAGAGAGACTGTCAAAAAAACCTGTGCCAATATCTAAAACAATTTCTGCAGTACTCCTTAAAAACAACACCGCAGCACCCAAGGCTATGGGCACATCAATATTTAAAATTTTAGAGCGTAGTCCTTTATAGGCCGAAATAAAATAATCTTGAGCAGAGTAAAAAACAACAGGCAATGAAAACGCAAACATCAACCATCTAAAAACAGGCGCATAAGTTTCAATCCAAAATCCAGAAACTTGAAAATATTCAGGAAACGATAAAAACATAATATTCCCAAAGGCAAAACCAGCAATACCTAATTTGTAAATAAGCGACCTATCAACATTCTTTTTACCAACACTATAATCATCCAAACTAATAAAAGGTTCGTAACCAATACTACTTAAAAGTTTTACTAATGCTTTTATTGAAAAATCATCAGTATTATAAGTCACCCTAACCGTTTTCTTTCCGAAATTAACGATTGATGAGCTTATTGAATTATGTAATTTATTGAGGTTTTCAAGAATCCAAATACAAGAACTGCAATGAATGTGTGGAATATATAATGTTACAATCTGAGTTTTATCATCGTTAAATTCCAGAAGGTTTTCAACAATTTTAGTGTTATCTAAAAAATTATACTTGCCTTCAATTTCTTTTGGAGTAGCTCCGGGAGCATTTTGTAAATCATAATAACATGTTAAATCGTTTGTAGAGAATATCTCGTACACGGTTTTGCAACCGTTACAACAAAACGATTTGTCATCATAGACAATTTCAGAAGATGTAGAATCTAGTCCACAATGGAAACATGATGTATGCCCCATAAAATTTGCTCATTTATACCTTTTGCAAAGGTGAAAAATTAGTGCGAGTTAATATATGATATATGTCATGTTTTCTTTATTTTTACAGAACCAACAAACTATAGGGTATGGGGAAATGTGAACAATGCATCATCAAACAATTTAATGCGCTTAAGTCTTTGACTAAGGATGAGTTAATGCGAATTTCTACTTGTAAGACTTCTAAATTCATTAAAAAGGGTGAGGTTATTTTTCAGGAAGGAGAGGCCATCAATGGTTTGTATTGTGTGAAAGATGGTATTTGTAAATTGTCAAAATTGAGTGAAAATGGGAAAGACCAAATTGTAAAGATGGTTGTGAAAGGGCAAATGTTAGGGCAACGTTCTTTGGTTTCAAATGAAAACTCAAATTTACAAGCAACTGCCTTAAATGACATGGAAGTTTGTTTTATTCCGCGAAGCGAAATTATTGCTGATCTTCAAAAAAACCCAAAATTTTCTTTTGATATGTTAAAGGAAATGGCTCATGATTTAAAAGATGCAGACGATATTATTGTAAATATGGCACAAAAATCTGTGCGGCAACGTTTAGCCGAAGCCCTGATTTATGTTAATGAAAATTTTGGTGTAAACCCTGATGGGACTTTAAGTGTTGTATTATCTCGCGAAGACTACGCTAATATTGTGGGTACAGCTACAGAATCTGCAATTCGCGTATTATCTCAATTTAGAAAGGAAAGCTTAATTTCTACTTTAGGTAAGTTTATTAAAATTGAAGATTTAAATGGTTTGAGACGTGTTGAATAAATAGTATTCAAAATTCTTGTTAAAGTATAGATAAATCTAATCACAAGGGTTTAGTTTTTCTTCATAAATATAGTATTTTTATACAGCTATGAAAAACGACAAAACTTTTAAAAAAGGCTTCATTTTTAAAACTTACGAAGCACCTTTTCAATCGCCTTTTGATAAGCTATTTGAAGTTTTTAAGGAACTGATTACACACACTTCGGGCGATTTTGATGAAGCAATCGATTGGTTGCGTGAATTGGATAAGGAATACAAACTCACTACTGCTGAATATACAATTGACGATTTTATTGAAGACCTAAAAAAGAAAGGTTATCTGCGTGAAGAAATTGACCCTGATGGAAATGGTTCACTTACAATAACTGCTAAAACAGAACGTGCCATTCGTCAGCAAGCTTTAGATCACATTTTTGGAAAAATTAAACGAAGCGGACAGGGGAATCATAGAAGTAAAAGTCCAGGGATAGGAGATGAGCATACTGGCGATTTTAGAAACTATCAATTTGGTGATGCTCTAGATAAAGTCTCGATGACTGAAAGCCTGAAGAACGCTCAAATCAATCATGGTATTAATGATTTTACACTTTCAGAAGACGATTTGGTGGTTGAAGAAACTTTACATAAATCACAAATGAGTACCGTTTTGATGATAGATATTAGCCATAGTATGATTTTGTATGGCGAAGATAGAATCACACCAGCTAAAAAAGTGGCGATGGCACTTGCAGAATTAATTACAACACGTTATCCAAAGGACACGCTAGATATTTTAGTATTTGGTAATGATGCGTGGCAAATTGAAATTAAAGATTTACCCTATTTAAAAGTTGGACCATACCATACCAATACGGTTGCAGGATTGCAATTGGCAATGGATTTACTCCGAAGAAAGCGAAATACCAACAAACAAATTTTTATGATAACCGATGGGAAACCAAGTTGCTTGCGTTTACCAGATGGACAATATTATAAGAACAGTAACGGTTTAGACAGGCATATCGTTAATAAGTGCTATATGATGGCACAACAAGCACGGAAATTACATATTCCTATAACTACTTTTATGATAGCCCAAGATCCTTATTTGATGCAGTTTGTTAGGGAGTTTACCTATGCCAATCAAGGAAAAGCGTTTTACACAGGATTGAAAGGTTTGGGAGAAATGATTTTTGAGGATTATGAAACGAATAGGAAGAAGAGGATAAGGGGATAGAGGCAAGCCCCGCCTAACCTCCCCAAAGAGGAGGAATAATCAAATGAGAAAAAAATAAGCATATATGAAAATGACACAGAAGAGTAAGAACGTAACAGTTCCCCCTCCTTCGGATAGGGTTAGGGAGAGGCCTATAACACTAGGCGCACTAAAACAAGCAGGGTATCAATCCAAATCCATTAAGGATGAATTGAGGGATAATCTTATTCAAAAAATAAAAAATAAAGAGACGACTTTTGAAGGGGTTCACGGCTATGAAAACACCGTAATTCCAGAGTTGGAACGTGCTATTTTATCTCGTCATAATATTAATTTATTAGGATTGCGTGGGCAGGCAAAAACACGTTTAGCCCGTTTAATGTTGAATCTTTTAGATGAGTATATTCCTTTTGTTGAAGGTTCTGAAATTAATGATGACCCATTTCAACCAATTTCTAGATATGCCAAAGAATTATTAAAAGAAAAGGGAGATAATACACCAATTTCATGGTTACACAGAAGTGAGCGTTTTGCTGAAAAGCTAGCCACTCCAGATGTTACGGTTGCTGATATTATTGGAGATGTAGATCCCATAAAAGCAGCAAATTTAAAATTGAGTTATGCCGATGACCGCGTGATTCATTACGGGATGATTCCAAGAGCGAACCGATGCATTTTCGTGATTAATGAATTACCAGATTTACAAGCAAGAATTCAAGTCGCGCTATTCAATATTTTGCAGGAAGGAGATATTCAAATTAGAGGGTTTAAGCTGAGATTACCTTTAGGTATTCAATTTTTATTTACTGCAAACCCTGAAGATTATACGAACAGAGGTAGTATTGTTACCCCTTTAAAAGATAGAATTGGTTCTCAAATATTGACACATTATCCAGAGGATATTGAAACCGCTCGGTTAATTACTGAGCAAGAATCTAATGTGGTTGAGAGTCAAAAAGACATGGTTTTAGTTCCGGATTTGGCAAAAGATTTGTTGGAGCAAATTGTTTTTGAGGCGAGAGAAAGTGAATATGTTGATGCTAAAAGTGGGGTAAGCGCAAGATTAAGTATTACAGCTTTTGAAAATTTATTAAGTACAGCAGAACGACGCGCATTAATAAATGGTGACGCTATAACCACTTTAAGGTTATCAGATTTTGTTGGTATTATTCCATCTATCACAGGTAAGGTTGAATTGGTTTACGAAGGCGAGCAGGAGGGCGCTGCTGTTGTGGCTTACAATTTAATAGGAGAAGCCGTTAAAATTTTGTTTGAAGAATTTTTTCCAAAGATTGAAAAATTAAAAAAACAAGATGAAGAAACACCTTATGATGCTATTATATCGTGGTTTTTTAACCAGAAAGATGGTTTTGAATTATTAGATGATTTAAGGGATAAAGAATACCAAAATATGCTAGATGTAATTACGCCTTTAGATGATTTATTGGGACAATATCAGCCTAATCTTAAAAAAGAAGACAGTTATTTTGTGAAAGAATTTGTGTTATGGGCTTTGGCGGAGTTTAAGCAATTAAACAAACATAGGTTTACCAAAAGCATTCAGTTTAAAGATCCTTATGGGAGTTTTATAAATGGTATTTAGTCCAAAAAATTCTAGGACGGTACGTCCTAGTTTCTTAAGAAATTGTCATTCTCGCGAAAGCGGGAATCTAAAGAATAGAGTTTTGATTTTTATCGAAAATCTAATTATTTACCAATTATCTCTACTTTTAATATTATTAGCGCATAATTCAATAATTTGAGTGATGCGCTTTTTTCTTGTTGCTTCACGTTTAGCACTATGCAACCATGATAAATATGCTTTTCGGTAGCCTTTGGAAAAGTTTTGGAAATTCTCAAAAGCCCGCTCATTTTTATCAAATTCAAATTGTAAATCTTCTGGAATTATTCCATTTTCAACAGCATCCATTTCAGTCCACTTTCCTGTCTTTTTAGCAAGTTTTATGGATTTGTAACCAGCTTCTTGAATTAAGTTTTCTTTTTCAAGGGCTTTAATGTATTTTTTATTGAGGGCACTCCAAGTACTTTTCGGGTTTCTAGGACAGAAGTATTGTTTTCGTTTTCCATTTCCTAAACTTTTTACTGTTGAGTCAATCCAGCCAAAACATAACGCTACTTTTACCGCCTCTTCCCAGCGCATTGTTGGCACACCAAGTTCTAGTTTGTAGAATATAAGGTAAACGGCTTGGTGTTTGTCGTGGTTAGTAAGTAACCAATCATACCAATCCGTATCGCGTTCAAAATACAATTCAGGCAAATCTTCCATACTTATAGTTGTTTTGAAAGTACGTAAAAATCAGGGTCAACTTCAAAAGTTTTTATTTTTGAATCTGATTTTAATGTATGCCATTCAGCTTTGGGAAATAGCCATTCTTCCCTATCATTGATTTTTACTTGAATTGGCATATCAAAATTCTCAATAATATTAGTCCATCTATATTTTAAATGCTTTTTATCAATAGAATATTCTAAAGTTGGAATTTTAGTGGTTCTTAAATATTGATTAAAAAATTCGGTTAAATCAATACCGGTTTCTTTTGATAAATAATTTTCAATTTGCTGGGTTGTTACTGTTTGATGATAGAACTCTACATTCATTTTGCGCAAAATTTGTCGCCATTTCTCATCGTCTTCAATTAATTGTCTTAACATGTGCAACATATTAGCGCCCTTAAAATACATGTCTCCGGAACCCTCTTGGTTCACATTGTAATACCCGATGATGGGTCTGTCGTTGTCAATGCTTTTCCGTGTTCCGATAACGTATTCCGCAGCGGCTTCTTTCCCAAAATGATACTCCAAATACAGGCTTTCAGAATAACTAGTAAAACTTTCATGGATCCACATGTCAGCAATGTCTTTATTGGTAATGTTATTGGCAAACCATTCGTGTCCAGATTCATGGATGATGATGTAATCAAATTTGAGCCCCCATCCTGTACCTGACCAATCTTTACCCAAATAACCGTATTTATACTGATTGCCGTAGGTTACAGAACTTTGGTGCTCCATACCTAAATATGGCACTTCAACTAATTTGTAACCATCAACATAAAAAGGGTATTGCCCAAACCAATGCTCGAAAGCTTCCATCATTTTTGGAGCTTGTTTAAATTGCTCTTTAGCTTTTTGAAGATTGTAACTTAACACATAATAATTCATGTCTAAATTTCCACCTTGTCCATCATATACTTCAGAGAAATTCACGTAATCACCAATATTGATATTAACTCCGTAATTGTTTATCGGGTTTTTTACAAACCATCGGTAAGTTTTTGTGTCCCCAAAACGTTCAACCTTTCTCAATCTGCCATTAGAAACATTCATTAATTTATCGGGAACATTTACGCTAATTTGCATGCTATCTACTTCATCATACATATGGTCTTTACAAGGCCACCAAACGCTAGCTCCCAATCCTTGACAAGATGATGCAATAAAGTGATTCCCGTTTTTGTCTTTTTCCCAAGAAATCCCACCGTCCCAAGGTGCATTGACAGCTTCTTTAGGGTGTCCCTCGTAGTAAATATCTATACTATTTAATTCATTAATATTCTGATTATCGATTAATGAAATAAAATGTGCATTACCATCATGTTTAATGTTCAGTTCTTTTTCATTTTGAATGGCTTTTGTGAGTTTTAATGGGGGCTGCAAATCAATCTGCATGATTGAATCTCTTTTTAAAACTCTATATTGAATCGTGTTTTTACCAGAAATGAATTTTTCATTTGGATTCACTTTAATGTCTAAATGGTAATAGGTCAAATCCCACCATTCCCGCTCTGGAGTAATGCTTCCTCTTAATGTATCCTGTCTTGTGAAATTCAATTTTTCATTCAGAAGGCCTTGAGAGAATGACTGAAATGAAACAAAGAGTAGTAAAATATGTAGAACTGATTTCATAGTTTTCATTTTATTAATTTTTTATCGCATGACCTGATTAGGAAATACAACTACGCTTTCAAAACCATTTGGACCAACTGAAGCAATTCCGAAAAAATAATTATCAATAACAATACCATCCAGCATAAATTCTGAAATATCGCCTACATAGCGACTGTTATCCCAAGTAGGAGAAGTGGTATCTCGCCAATAAATTTTATAACCTTTTGCACCAGCAACTTTATCCCATTTAAATTTTACCGAAGGTTCTACAACGCCACCAATAGCAACATTTGAAGGTGGAGGAGGCGCCCAAGCCAAACTTGCTAAATTAATAGCATTAACCGCGGTTAATTTTTCTGCATATTCAAAATTAACATGTTCAATTACATCACCATATTTAATGCCATTTTCAACCCGGATATCTTGATGTTGCTGTGTATAATTTTCATGGGCTTCCATAATTCGAATCCCTGGAAATCCTAAATCATTAAATGGGCGATGGTGTCCACCACGACCAAATCTATCCAATCTGTAAACTAGCATAGGATTCATTTCTGGCATGTATGTTTTTGTGGTTTTATGAACGTAGCGTGCTAACTGACGTGAAATACCATCAACCTCACCACCATAAAAGCGACGTAACTTTCTTTGACGTTCAGTTTCTGTTGGAGGCACGGGTTCTGAAAAAATTCTAAATGTGCGGTTGTCAATGACACCATCAACACCTTTGATGTTTCCAATCATATCGTTGTTTAAAACACCAATAATCTCCCAATTATTATCTTTTGCATAATTTGCCAATCCAGCACCACCAAATAAGCCTTGTTCTTCTCCTGATAAGCCCACATAAACAATACTACTTTCGAATTTATATTTTGAAAGTACTCGGGCTGCTTCAATAGTACCTGCCATACCAGAAGCATTGTCGTTTGCCCCAGGAGCATCGGTTGTGAAATCCATGGTGTCGCTGGCTCTAGAATCTATATCACCGCTCATAATGATATACCGATTTGGATATGTTGTCCCTTTTTGAATGGCGACTACATTTACAACCCACGCATCATGTGGCACGCGACTATTACCTTCTTTGGTCACGAAATCCTTTTGATAAAAGACGTTGATACAATTATCACAATCTTTAGAGATAGTTTCAAATTCTTTTTTAATCCACCGTCTTGCAGCACCAATACCTCTTGTATTAGATATTGTATCGCTAAATGTGTTTCGAGTTCCGAAATTCACTAAGGTTTGAACATCGTTTTTTATGTGCTCCGCGGAAACTGCGTCTATAATGTCATAAATCTTCAAATGGTTCTGGGCAACTAAAGTGTTGGAAAATATAATCAGAATAGAAACCAATAGAAATCTCATATTATTTTGTGTAATTAAATGTAACGGTTTTGATGGAGCCATCTTTCTGTTTGATGTCAACATAAACATTCATTTTGTTGCTACTAATTTTCTCAAAAGCGATCCCTTCAAATTCTACTTTGTTAGCGGTAATTTTTTTCAACGGAAAGTCAACGGTTTCATCTTTGGTTTCCCAACCTTTTAAGTCGTTATTAAAGTGTTTTAGTTGCAGTATTAGCGTATTTTCAACTTCTCTAATAATCTCTATTTCATAAAAGGAAACTTCATCATTGTTTATTAATTTGAAAGTCGCCATCATTGAGCCTCCCGAAGGCTCACTCCAATTTTCTTCGGTAATGCCTCCAAAGGCTTCACCTTTCCAGTTGCCCGATATCCAAGCAATATTTTCTAATTTTGGTTCCAGAGTTGTTTCAGACTGTGCCTTAGATGTAAAACTAAAAAATAGTGCAATAATTAGTAGTGCAACTGCATTGAACTTTTTCATGATCTTAAATTTAAATTGTTATATAGTATTAAGACGTTTGCTGTGTTTAAAATTGGGACTAAATCTTCATTTTTTTTTTGAATTTATGATACTGTTTTATAAACTTATACAAGATATAAAATAAAAAAACGTCTCAAAACTTAATTTGAGACGTCTTTTACATTTTGAGTTAGTCACACGAAATGTTTTTGAGTTTACACTCAAAAAGAATATTTGTTTTCTTTAATCACTTTTTCAGCAATGATATGTCTTAGTTCAATGATATTTGGCATGTTTACGTATTTAATGTAACGCTTCAATCCCATCAGCATCATACGTTGTTCATCGCCTGTTGAGAATGAAATAATGGAGTGTTTTCCAGCAGTTTCAATAACGTCAATAGCATGGAACAAATTTAATTTTGCCATTGCTATTTGCTCTTTTACATTGTCTTCGCCTTCTTTCTTAGCCATTTTTTCAGCACGTAAAATTGCGGATTCTGCTAAGTAAATCTGAATTAAAATATCAGAAGCAGCTAACATTAACTGTTGTTGCTTATCGATTTTTTCTCCATATTTTTGGAGCGTAGCTCCAGCCACCATTAAGAATAGTTTTTTAAGATTTTTAATGATACTTTTTTCTTCTGAAAATAATTCGGAAAAATCAGGGACATCGAATGAAGGGATTCCCATTAATTCCTCTTTTACAGCCATTGCAGGCTCTAAAACATTCACATGGCCTTTCATTGCTTTTTTGATGAGCATACCAATACACAACATTCTGTTGATTTCGTTGGTGCCTTCATAAATTCTAGCAATTCTGGCATCTCTCCAAGCAGACTCAACAGGTGTTTCTTCTGAAAAGCCCATACCTCCAAAAATCTGAATGCCTTCATCTGTACAATTTTGCACAAATTCTGAAACTGCCACTTTAAGTATTGAACATTCTATGGCATATTCCTCAACACCTTTTAATTCAGCTTCTTGGTATGTATCTTTTCCATTATTTTTTCTAAGTTCTATGCGATCTTCAATATTTTTAGCAGCGCGATATGTTGCAGCTTCTCCAACCCAACAATTAGTTGCCATTTCAGCAATTTTTTGACGAATAGCTCCAAAACTAGAAATAGGCGTTTTAAATTGAATACGTTCGTTGGCATATTTAACAGATACAGAAATCGTTCTTCGCTGCGGATCTAAACAAGCCGCAGCTAGTTTGATTCTTCCAACGTTTAAAGCGTTCATGGCAATTTTAAACCCATTTCCTCTAGTGGACAACATGTTTTCAACTGGTACAACAGTATCATTAAAAAAGACTTGTCTAGTAGAAGATGCACGAATTCCTAATTTATGTTCTTCTTCTCCCATGGTGATTCCATTTGGGTTTTCAGGATCGTATTCAACAATAAAACCTGTAATATTTTTATCATCTTCAATACGTGCAAAAACGATCATTATGGTACAGAATCCAGCATTGGAAATCCACATTTTCTGTCCGGTAATTTTATAGGTTTTGCCATCATCAGAAAGTACAGCTTTTGTCTTTCCAGAATTGGCATCACTACCTGCGCTTGGTTCTGTTAAACAATAAGAACCAAACCATTCGCCAGAAGCTAATTTCGGAACATATTTTTGCTTTTGTGCTTCATTACCGTAAAGTGTAATTGGCATGGTACCAATACCCGTGTGTGCACCAAAAGCAGTACTGAACGAGCCAGTAGCACCAGAAATGTAATCACAAACTAAACAGGTATCCACAAAACCCATACCCATACCGCCATATTCTTCGGGAACAGCAATGCTTAAAAATCCCAGTTCACCTGCTTGACGCATGCAAGATTCCGTTAGCGCATAATCTTTTTTCTCGAATTGTGCTTTTTTAGACCAAATTTCCCGATCCACAAATTCGGTAACGGCTTCTTTCATCATCAGTTGATCTTCATTGAAATCCTCTGGTGTAAAAATAGCGTCGCAGCTCGTTTCTTTTACTAAAAACTGTCCGCCTCTCAAAATATCATTTTCCATAGTAAAGCCCCCTCTAACTCCCCCAAAAGGGGGAGAACTATTACGGGGTGTGTTTTTTAGTTATACTTTGTTTTAAATGTTCTTTTTATTTGAATAAAGAAAATAGAATAGAGAAAAAAGAGGGGGTGTTTCTAACGATTCAATCCGTTTTGAAGTCCCATTGTCATTCTTTGAAATTCTTCTATTTTATCTTCAAGTATTTTTAAAATTTCATTATTTATATATTTTCTATGATGTGCAATTAACAATTGCGTTCCTAATTCAAAAGAAGAACCCAATGAAATATCTATATAATTGCTGAATGATTTATCAGTTTTAGCTGAACCTTCTGCTATATTACTCGGAACAGATATTGAACATCGACTTATTTGCGAGGATAAATCATAGCGTTCATGTTTTGGGAAATTGATTAATACATCAGAAATATTATTGGCAATTTCTAAACCTAGTTGCCAAATTTTAAGATTTTTATAATTATGACGCTTTTTGAAACTCATAGCTACACCTGTCTATTCTCTTTTTTCTCTTTTCTATCGTCTTATTTTAAAAACTCAAAAATCCCACAAGCACCTTGACCTGTACCAACGCACATGGTTACAGCACCATATTTACCTTTCATATCACGTTTTCGCATTTCGTCAAATAGTTGAACTGATAATTTTGATCCAGTACATCCTAAAGGGTGTCCTAAGGCAATAGCGCCCCCATTTACATTCACAATATCTGGATTCAATCCTAATTCTCTTATTACAGCTAAAGACTGGGATGCAAATGCTTCATTAAGTTCAATTAGCTCCAAATCGTTTTGTTTTAAACCCGCCAATTTCAAAGCTTTGGGAATTGCCTTTACAGGACCAATTCCCATAATGCGTGGTTCTACACCTGCTGCAGCATAATTTACTAATCTAGCTATAGGCTCCAAATTTAATTCCTTGACCATGTCTTCACTCATTACCATTACAAAAGCAGCACCATCACTCATTTGAGATGAATTTCCAGCAGTAACACTTCCGCCAGCGGCGAAAACAGGACGAAGTTTTGCTAAAGCTTCTAAACTTGTTCCAGCACGTGGTCCTTCATCTTTAGTGACAGTATAGGTTTTTGTGGCTTTTTTGCCGTTATCATCAATGTATATTTGTTCTACTTTAATCGGAACAATTTGATCTTGAAATCTGTTTTCTGCTTGTGCTTTTAAAGCTTTCATATGTGAATTATAGGCAAACTCATCTTGGTCTTCTCTCGAAACCTTAAATTCATTGGCTACAGCTTCTGCCGTATTTCCCATACCCCAGTAATATTCTTCATGTCCAGCTTTTACCGTATCGTAATTTAATTCTGGTTTAAAACCTGTCATTGGCACAGCACTCATACTTTCAGCGCCTCCAGCAATAATGCAATCTGCCATTCCTGCTTGAATTTTTGCCGTTGCAATGCCAATGGTTTCAATTCCCGAAGCACAAAAACGATTCACGGTTACACCCGGGACATCCACACTATCTAATCCGATTAAAGAAATAAATCGTGCCATATTTAATCCTTGCGCACCTTCCGGCATGGCGTTTCCAACAATAACGTCGTCTATACGCGAGGTGTCTAAATTTGGTAATTCTTTCATTAAATACTGAATGGTTTCTGCAGCTAATTCATCAGTACGTTTAAATCTGAAAAGGCCACGAGGTGCTTTACCTACTGCGGTTCTGTATGCTTTTACTATATATGCGGTCTTACTCATAGTTATAATTGTTGTTTTGAAAACTAGAGTCTAGAATCTAGAAGGCTAGAAAATAGACTTATTCTCTTTGTCTATATTTGTTTTTTCAGATTATAGAATCTAGATAGCTAGAAACTAGACTGATGCTTTTATTATTATTTCTTTGTTCAGGTTCTAATAGTCTAGACTCTAGAGTTTATTAATTAGTCTCCCAGATTATCTATAAATTTTCCTAACATTTTTTGAATTTGTAATACTTTATTTTTTAATTCGTCAAACTTATTTTTATTAAGATATTCTTCATTATATGAAACAATTAGTTGTGTTTCCCACTCAAAAGCTGAACCAAGACTGTTTTCAAGATATTTCTTAAAATGTCTATCAGTACTTTTACTAGAACCTTCAGAAATATTGGAAGGAATAGAAACAGCACATCTGTTCATTTGACTAATAAGATTATATCTTTCAAAATCTGGAAAAGTTCGAGTTAATTTATAGTTATCTCTTACAAGAGAAATTCCGTCTTGCCAAACTTTTAATTTTTTAAAATTATGTCGTCCCATTTATCAGTCTATTTTCTAGCGTCTAGTTGTCTAGCTGTCTAATTTCTAGTTGTCTAGCTGTCTAGTTTCTAGTTGTCTAGTTGTCTATTTTCTAGTTGTCTAGCTGTCTAATTTCTAGTTGTCTAGCTGTCTAATTTCTAAGCGGTTTCCCAGTCGTCAACATATGCTGAATGCGTTCCAAGGTTTTACGTTCTGTACAAAGCGAAAGGAAAGCTTCACGTTCTAAATCCAATAAATATTGCTCAGTTACTAATGTAGGTTCAGATAAATCTCCTCCAGCCATGACGTATGCAAGTTTGTTGGCAATTTTCATATCGTGTTCACTAATATAATTTGAGTCTTCCATAGCATCTGTACCAACTAAGAACATACCCAAAGCTTGTTTTCCAAGTACTTTTACGTCACTACGTTTTACAGGTTGTGTGTAACCGGCATCTGCCATAATTCTGGCGTGTGCCTTTGCAGTTGCAATTTGTCTATCTCTATTTACTACAACAACATCTTTTCCTTTTTGAAGAATACCTAAATCGAAGGCTTCGTAAGCAGAAGTTGACACTTTTGCCATACCGATAGTTAAGAAATATTCTTGGAGCACATTCAATTCTACGTCTCCTTTTCTAAACGTATCGGAAGCACGAAGTGCCATTTCTTTAGAACCAGCTCCTCCTGGGATTACACCAACTCCAAACTCCACTAAACCAATATATGTTTCGGCAGCAGCAATCACTTTATCGGCGTGCATAGATAATTCGCAAGCACCTCCAAGTGACATGGCGTGAGGGGCAGACACCGTTGGAATTGCCGAATAGCGCATGCGCATCATGGTGTCCTGAAAATATTTTACGGCAGCGTTTAACTCATCGTATTCCTGTTCTACAGCCATCATGAAGATCATACCAATATTTGCGCCGACTGAGAAGTTAGCACCTTGATTCCCGATGACTAATCCCTCGAAATCTTTTTCTGCGATATCGACGGCTTTATTCAGTCCTGCTAAAACATCGCCACCTATGGTATTCATTTTAGACTGAAATTCACAGTTTAAAATACCATCTCCTAAATCTTCAATAACAACACCTGAGTTCTTAAATACTTCATTCGATTTACGGATGTTGTCTAATATGATGAATGCATCTTGTCCTGGTACTTTTTGTTGTGTTTTTGAACCAATATCGTAATAACTAGTTGCTCCGTTTTTAACTGTATAGAATGATTTATTTCCGGAAGCTAACATCTCATTTACCCATGCCCCAGGTTCTAAACCTTCAGCTTTCATGAGTTCAATACCTTTTTCAACACCAATGGCATCCCAAATTTGAAATGGTCCATGCTCCCATCCAAATCCTGCTTTCATGGCATCATCTATTTTGTAGATTTCATCTGAAATTTCAGGAATACGATGCGTAACATAAGCGAATAATTGCGCAAATGTTTTTCTATAAAATTCGCCAGCTTTGTCTTTTCCAGACACTAAAATTTTAAAACGGTCGATAACTTTATCAACAGTTTTAGTCAGTTCTAAAGTTGCAAATTTTGCTTTCTTAGCGGAACGGTATTCTAAAGTCTTTAGGTCTAATGTTAAAATTTCTTTTTTACCATCTGTAACTTCTTTTTTGTAAAAACCTTGACCAGTCTTACTGCCATACCATTTGTTTTCAACCATGGTATTTATAAAATCCGGGAGTTTGAATAATTCCAGACGTTCATCATCTTTACAATTATCGGCAATGCCGTTTGCCACATGAACAAGTGTATCCAATCCAACAACATCAACCGTTCTAAAGGTTGCCGATTTTGGTCTGCCAATTACTGGTCCTGTGAGTTTATCAACTTCTTCTACAGTTAGATCCATTTCTTTTACCGCATGGAACAAACTCATAATGCTGAAAATTCCAATTCTGTTTCCAATAAATGCAGGCGTATCTTTAGCAATTACTGAAGTTTTGCCAAGATATTGTTCGCCATAGCTATTTAGGAATTCCAACACAGAAGCATCCGTTTTAGGCCCTGGAATGATTTCAAATAATTTTAAATACCTAGGAGGGTTAAAAAAGTGCGTACCGCAAAAATGCTTCTGAAAATCTTCACTTCTACCTTCGCTCATAAATTGAATTGGAATACCAGACGTATTACTCGTTATTAAAGTTCCGGGAGTTCTATGTTTTTCTAAGGTTTCAAACACTTTCTTTTTTATATCCAATCGTTCTATAACGACTTCAATAATCCAATCTACATCTTTAATTTTTGAAATATCATCTTCAAGATTTCCAGTCGTAATTCTACTCGCAAATTTTTGATGATAAATAGGAGAGGGCTTAGATTTTAAAGAGTTTTTGAGCGCATCATTTACCAAACGGTTTCTAACGGCTTTATCTTCTAAAGTTAATCCTTTTGCTTTTTCTGTTTCATTGAGTTCTCTTGGAATAATATCTAAAAGCAAAACTTCTAGACCAATATTTGCAAAATGACAAGCGATACCACTTCCCATAATACCCGAACCAATTACGGCAACTTTTTTTATAATACGTTTACCCATTTTATATTTTGCTGAGATTATTTATTGTTATAAATTTTTTTGTTACAAACCATATCATTTATGGTTTCAGCTACCTCGTAGAAATTGTTTATTTTTTCTTCAGGGATATGCTTTCTTATGGTTTCATTAAATGTTAAAACCTTTTGTTTTGATAAATCACGTTTTTCTCTTCCAAACTCCGTCAAATGAATTAAAACCCCTCTTCCATCTTCAGGATTAGGACGACGTTCGATTAATCCTCTTTGTTCCATTGTTTTTAAGATACGAGACAAGCTAGTAGCTTCCATTCCCATTTTAGGTCCCAAGGCTGTGGACGGTGTCCCATTTTCAGGGTCTATGTTAAGTAATGTGAAGCCTGTTGCCATGGTGCTGTCAAATTTTGATGCTTCCTCGTTATACATCTTGTTCACCGTTAGCCACGTTGTTCTTAAAACATAATCTATCGTCTTATCTTTCATTCTTGAGAGTTAGAATTCCCAAATATAGTAAAAATATACTATGCATGCATAATATTTTTTTAAAAAAATACACAAGCAATAGCATAAAAAAACCTCCTAGAATTTAAGAGGTTTAATGGTATGATATGTGTTAGGTGTTTATCCCATTTTACCGTTAACAAATCCTATTACAGCACCAATGATAGTACTCATTACTATTGATATACCAACGTCTAGAGCAGCTAACTGCATTGTTGCTTCAGTATGTAATGCCAAATTAAAAAAGTTGGCAAATAGGCCAATGAATATTCCTATAATTGCTCCTGCCTTTGCACCTGTAGCAGCAGTTGATATATGTGCCCATTGCGTAAAAATATAGGCTACGAATAGGCCGAAAGTTATACAGCCCAAAAATATGAATAACATAGCACTGGAACTTTCTTCTGGTTGAGGAAATGTGTCTATAAAAATAATGCCATAAAACAACCATCCAAGAAGGAAATCTACTATTCCGCCGACAATACCAGCACCTAAGAAATTTTTTGTTTTCATAATGTTAATTTAATTGGTTAGGCTTAAATGTACTAAAAAAAGATGTATTTTAAAATAACTACTTGGTTTTCAGTAGTTGTAAGTCGGAAAATGAAAACGTATTTTTGGGATTTAAGGTAAAATTATTTAGGTCTATAAATTTCTTCAATAAGATTGGAGTACATTTTTTTAATAACATCTCGCTTCATTTTAAGAGTAGGTGTGAGGTGGCCCCCATCAATGGACCAAATTTCAGGCGTCAGTTTAAATACTTTTATTTGTTCCCATTTGCCGAAATTTTTGTTGCATTTATTGACTTCTTCCTGAATTCTTGCTTGAACTATCTCAGAGTTGGCTATCTCTTCATATGAGGTTCCAATAGCATGGTTTTTATGAGCAATCCAATCTTTTACAAATTCAAAATTAGGTTGAATTAAGGCAGCTGGCATTTTTTCGCCTTCGCCAATGACCATGATTTGTTCTATAAATCGAGATTGCTTCAATTCGTTTTCAAGTAATGTTGGTACTATATATTTTCCGCCAGAGGTTTTAAACATTTCCTTTTTTCGGCCTGTAATTTTTAGGAAACCATCGGCATCAAGTTCTCCCTTATCTCCTGTGTGAAAATAATCACCGGTCATTACTTCTTTTGTTTTTTCTTCGTCCTTATAATAACCCATCATGATATTTGGACCTTTACAAAGAATCTCACCATCTTCAGCTATTTTAACTTCAACATTATCAAGTACTTTACCAACATAACCAATTTTCCAGCCTTTATTACGCGTATCACTTACCGTAACGCCTGGCGATGTTTCTGTAAGTCCGTAACATTCCATAATTGGCATATCCGCAGCACCAAATAGATGTCCTAATCTTGGTTGAAGTGCAGCACTACCCGAAGCCATAAAAACGATGTTGCCGCCCATAGCTTCTTGCCATTTACTGAAAATAAGTTTGCGGGCAATTGAGAGTTTAAACTCATACCACCAACCATTTTGTTTGTAAGGTTGAAATGTTGAGCCCAAATCTACAGCCCAAAAAAACAGCTTTCTCTTAATCCCAGTTAATTCTTCGGCCTTAGCCATAATTTTGTCATACACTTTTTCAATTAATCTAGGGACTACGGTGATAACATTTGGTTTTACTTCTTTTAAATTGTCGCCAATTTTATCTATGCCTTCTGCAAAATAAATGGATATACTACAATATTGACATACGTATAAAAACACCCGCTCAAAGATGTGGCATACAGGAAGGAAGCTAAGTGTTTTGTCATTTGGTTCTAAAGGAAATCTTTTTTCTACTGCAAAGACATTTGACACGATATTCCAATGTGAAAGCATTACGCCCTTTGGTTTTCCTGTTGTGCCCGATGTGTAAATTATAGTTGCTAAATCTGATGAATTTACGGCATCCTTTCTAGCATCAAGTTCCTTTTGGTTTGAGGTGTCCTTTCCTAATTCAAATAGTTCTGAGTAATTTTTACAACCTTTAATAGTGTCAAAAGAATACACCTCTTTTAATTTCGTTTTCGCTTTTATCTTGTTTATTTTTTCTAAAACTTCTTCATCTGAAACAAAACAATAAATAGCTTCACTATGATTTAAGATATATTCATAATCTTCAGCAGAAATAGTAGGGTAAATAGGGACACTTTGCGCTCCCGTTTGTAATAAACCAATATCAACAATATTCCATTCTGTTCTATTGGTTGAAGATATTATGGCGATTTTATCATCTTTCTTAATTCCCATTTTTAATAAAGCTCTGCTCAAAGCGTTGGCTTTATCAAGATATTCCTGGGTACTGGTAGCAACCCATTCGCCATCATATTTCGTTACTAACGAAGCTTCTAACGGCGCGTTGTTTAATTGATGATACGGAAAATCGAATAATCTTTTTACGTCTTTCATTTGCAATTTCAAATAGTTCTAGTATTGCAAAGTATGAAATTAAAAAGGATTTTCAAATAAGTAAGGAAATGGGTAAAGTAGCCATACCAGAAATAATGGTTCCTTTGTTTGGCGGAGTGAAAGAGTTTTAAGCTGAAGAAAAAAATATTAGGAAAACTGCTGATACCATTTTAAAGAAAGAAACGATAGTATTAAATATTTAGTTAGTACTATGGTTTAAGCTCCTAGAGCTGTTTTTAAATGAATACCCGCAATTAGTTAGACTATATCTTATATAATTAATTGAGTTATAATATTTTAAATATTTTTTACATAACACTATTATCTGATGTTAAATTATGTATATTTGGTTAACCAATTTGGTTATCCAATTTGGTTATCCAATTAATCTTAAATAATATTTAAATTCATGAAAAAAAATACAATCTTAAACTATTTAAGCATTCTTGCTGTATTATTTACAGCATCAATTTATGGGCAGACTGTTAATAACGAGACTGAATTAGACGCAGCTACTTCTTCGGCTTCTGCGGGTACAACCATAATTTTGGCAAACGGTACTTGGAACAATGCTACAATTAGTATACACAAAACGGGTACAGCGGCCATGCCAATAACTATTAAAGCCGAAACTCCCGGGAGTGTATTTTTTGAGGGCATCACTAATGTGAAAATGGGTGGCAGTTATATCTATTTTGAAGGCGTTGTGTTTCAAAATGCTTCTACTGCCATAAACCCAAATACACCTCTCATAGATTTTAAGTCTTCCAGCGATTGTAATAATTGCAAGGTTAGCAATGTGAAGGTTGATGCATTTAATCAAAGTACGGCTAATGAGGCCAATGTGTTTAAATGGATTTTGTTAAGAGGTGCCAACAACGAAATAAGTTATTGTTCATTTTTAGGTAAACATGGTGTTGGCAGCATCATTAATGATAATAGAAGTTCTACAATTCCTAATTATCACAAAATACACCATAATTATTTTGCAGATAGAACCCCGGTAGGCATAGTAAATAATTTAAATGATCAGGATGCCATTAGAATCGGAAGTAGTTCAACCTCCTTATCGGATTCATTTACAGAAGTTTATGAAAACTACTTTTACAATTTTGTTGGTGAAATAGAGGTGGTTTCTAACAAAAGTGGAAGTAATAAGTACTATAACAATACATTCGAAGATTATTCGGGTGCATTAACTTTGAGACATGGAAATAATTGTGAAGTTTATAATAATTTCTTTTTAGCAAATGGTCACTCATTTAGTGGAGGTGTTCGAATGATGGGTGAAAATCATAAAATTTACAATAATTATATTGAAGGCACGGTAGCTAAATACCCGAATAATTCGTCAACTAATGGTCTTGCTGGTATTAACATTCATAATGGGATATTAAATAGCCCCTTAAATGGATACTATCAAGTAAAAAATGCGACCATTGTAAATAACACCTTTGTAAATTGTGATTTAGGTGTTAGAGTAGGAGCTACATTTAGTTCTGGTACTCAAAATCAGCCGCCTCAAGATGTAGTAATTGGCAATAATATTATGTATGAAAACACTAATAAAGCGATTCAGGTAACCACGCAGCTTACAGGAACGTCTTCAAAATACGAGAATAATATCAAACAGAATGGTACGTTCGATTCTTTTGGGTCTGTAACAGCCACAGGAAATATCGATGTTAGTTCTGGGTTATTGGCTTCAGGTACTGATTTTTATAACATGGTAAACGGAAGTGCAGCTATAGATTATGGAGCAGGAAGCTATGCCTTTTTGACCGAAGATATTATTGGAGGAACTAGACCGGTTAATTTTGATGCGGGAGCGGAAGAGTTTAATAGTGGAGGAACTAGACTTCCTTATAAACAATCTGATGTAGGGGTTACAGTTGGTTTTGGGGGTAGTCCCGCATTGAGTGTTAATGATACTATTAAAATTGAAAACATACTTCGCATATATCCAATGCCTGTTCAGGGAGATTATTTAAATCTTTCCATAGAAAAACGAAATTTAGGATATGTTCAAATTATTGATATGTTAGGTCGAACGGTAATTAATAAGAATATTGATTCACCTAAAGGACAAATTGAAGTTAATACTCTAACTGCAGGGGCCTACATCTTAAAAGTTCAGAATATTTCTAAAATGATAATTTTTCAATAGCTAATTTTAATAGATTTTTTTATTTAAAAAGCCTCGCGAAATCATTGATTGTGCAGGCTTTTTTGATTCAAAAATATAACTTGTTCTCAATCTAAAGTCGAGCTTTCGCAAAAGCATCCAATGGTACATTGTTTAATTGATGATACGGAAAATCGAATGATCTTTTTACTTCTTTCATTTGCAATTTCGAATAGTTCTTGTATTGGGAAGTATGGAATAAATGGGATTTTCAAATAAGTATAAATAGGGAGGGGGACCTATCATTAAGATTTTATAAATAATAATTTTCACTCGATAACCATGATGTTTTCATCTTAAAATAAATAGTTTTTTAACTATAAATTGATAAAAGCGTATGGTTTTAGAGGTTTTCTTTTATTGAATTCAAAATTTTAATGCTTTTTATGATAAATATTTAAAAATCTCTTTTTTGGGGTTTACTGACAAATGTCATAATTTTTCAGAATTGTTGCATCTAACTTTGTACCATCAAAACAGACATAAATTTTACAAAATATTAAATAAAGAGATGGAAGTAAAACAATTTAAAGACGGAATTTGGACTAAGAAAGTCAATGTTAGAGATTTTGTACTCAATAACATGACACCTTACCATGGAGCACATGAGTTTTTGGTTGGACCAAGTGAAAAAACTCAAAAATTATGGGAAGTTTGTAAAGCGGCTACCAAAGAAGAGAGACAAAATAATGGTGTACGTTCTGTAGATACAGAAACCATTTCAACAGTTAGCTCGTTTGCTGCTGGGTATATTGATAAGGAAAATGAAGTTATCGTTGGTTTGCAAACCGATGAATTATTAAAAAGAGCTATGAAGCCTTTTGGAGGTTTTAAAGTGGTTCAAAAAGCATTAGAAGAACAAGGAGTAAAACCAAATGATGGTTTAACGGAGTTATTTTCTAAATATGTAAAAACTCATAATGATGGTGTTTTTGATGCTTATAATGCAGAAATTAGAAAGTTCCGTTCTTTAGGGTTTTTAACAGGATTGCCTGATAATTATGCTCGAGGTAGAATTATTGGAGATTACCGTCGTGTGGCGCTTTACGGAATTGATTTCTTAATTGAAGCCAAGAAAAAAGACTTGGCAAACATCAAAGGCCCTATGACTGAGGCCGTAATTCGTTTGCGTGAAGAAGTGTCTGAGCAAATTAGAGCTTTAAAAGATATTATTGCATTAGGTAACAACTATGATCTAGATTTAAGTCGTCCAGCAGAAACAGCTAGAGAAGCTGTTCAATGGACATATATGGGGTACTTAGCTGCTGTAAAAGAGCAAGATGGTGCTGCGATGTCTTTAGGTAATACATCGACATTTTTAGATATCTATATTCAGAATGATTTAGAAAAAGGTCTTATTACAGAAGAAGAAGCTCAAGAATTCATTGATCAGTTTGTGATGAAACTGAGAATGGTACGTCATTTAAGAATGAGTGCTTATGATGAAATATTTGCTGGAGATCCTACTTGGGTTACCGAAGCTATAGGTGGTATGTTTGAAGACGGAAGAACAAAAGTAACTAAAACATCGTTCCGTTTCTTAAATACATTATACAATTTAGGCCCTTCTCCAGAACCTAATATGACTATTCTTTGGTCAAAAGACTTACCAGAAAATTTTAAAAAATACTGTTCTAAAGTCGCTATCGATACCTCTTCAATTCAATTTGAAAATGATAATTTAATGAGAGCGCAACGTGGTTCTGATGATTACGGAATTGCTTGTTGTGTGTCTTACCAAGATTTAGGTAAATCCATTCAGTTTTTTGGAGCACGTACTAACTTGGCTAAAACATTATTATTAGCTATTAATGGTGGTCGTTGTGAAAACACAGGTAAACTAATGGTTAAAGGTATTGAACCTTGTACTTGTGAGGTTTTAGATTTTGATAAAGTCATGGCTAACTTTAAAATAGCAATGAAAGAAGTAGCAAGAGTTTATAATGATTCTATGAACATTATTCACTACATGCACGATAAATACTATTATGAAAAAGCTCAAATGGCTTTAATTGATACGAATCCAAGCATTAATATTGCTTACGGTATTGCAGGTTTATCTATTGTAGCCGATTCGCTTTCTGCTATCAAATATGCAACTGTAAAACCTATTAGAAATGAGGAAGGTTTGACTACTGATTTTAAAATTGAAGGTGAGTTTCCTTGCTTTGGTAATGACGAAGATGGCGTAGATGAATTAGCTGCAAAAGCGGTTGCTGATTTCAATGATGAGTTGAAAAAATTACCAGTATATAAAAATGCAGAACCAACAATGTCTGTATTAACAATTACATCAAACGTGTCTTATGGTAAGAAAACTGGGGCAACACCTGACGGTAGAAAAAGCGGCATTCCTTTCGCTCCTGGTGCAAACCCAATGCATGGTCGTGATTGTAATGGTGCCATAGCGTCATTAAATTCAGTTGCTAAAATTGAATATAAAGATTCGTTAGACGGTATTTCAAATACATTCTCAATAGTACCAAAATCATTAGGTGCTGATATTGACGAACGCATTGAAAACTTGGCAACAATTATAGATGGTTATTTTATCAAAAACGCACAGCATTTAAATGTAAATGTTTTGGATAAGGAAATGCTACTTGATGCTATGGAGCACCCAGAAGAGTATCCTCAATTAACCATTCGTGTATCTGGTTATGCTGTTAACTTTGTAAGATTAACAAAAGAACAGCAAATGGAAGTTATTACACGTTCTTTCCACGAATCTATGTAGTTTTTATTAATATTTTGAAAGCATCTGAAAAAGGAGTTTAGTTACTTCTTTTTCGGGTGCTTTTTTTAACACTAGACTTATCAAAACGCAACATAATATATTAAACGTACACTCCATTGAATCATTTGGAACCCATGATGGCCCAGGTGTAAGAATGGTTATTTTTCTTCAAGGCTGCAAATTAAAATGTTTGTATTGTCATAATCCAGATACTATTGATACCGCCGGAGGAAAATCATATCCTATTGAAGAGCTTGTAGAAATGGCTGTAAAAATGAAACCTTACTTTGGTAAAAAAGGAGGCGTAACCGTTTCTGGAGGTGAACCTTTACTACAATCAAAAGCTTTAATTCCCTTTTTTAAGAGACTTAAAGAAGAAGATATTCATACCAATATTGATACAAACGGTAGATTGTTAAATCATTTTACTGAAGAATTATTAGATGAGTATGCTGATTTGGTCATGCTGGATATTAAGCACATGACTGAAGCAGGTTATGAGTTTATAACCGGACAGCGTAACAAAGAAACGACGTTTAATTTCGCAAAGCATAGAGAAGCATCAGGAAAAAAAATGTGGTTGCGGTATGTTTTGATTCCTGAAATCACAAACACACCTGAATTGTTGCATGCTATGGGCGAATACTTTAAAGATTATAAAACTATTGAAAAAATTGAAATTCAGCCTTATCATAAATTGGGCATCCATAAATGGGAATCCTTAGGTTGGGATTATGAATTGAAACATGCTCGTGAAAACACAAGAGAGGAACTTGATGCTGCAGTAGCAATTTTAAAAAACTATTTTAAAGAAGTAAAAGTGAATTAATGAGTGTTGTAAACGCAACATTCAAACAATACGTATTATGAAAACACAAAAACTAAAAAACCGATGGCTTATAGCTGCTTCTGCGGTGGGAATCCATATTTCAATAGGCTCAGTATATGCTTATTCGGTAATGACCAACCCCGTTAAAGATATTTTTGATGTTGATGGAAGTGTGATTAAATGGGCATTTAAAATAGCCATTTTATTATTAGGGCTTTCAGCAGCATTTTTAGGTAGATGGGTTGAAAAAGTAGGGCCAAAAGTAAGTGGAACAACAGCAGGTATTTTTTACGGTGTTGGTATCTTAGGTTCTGGATTAGCGGTTCAGTTAGAGTCGTTATGGCTATTTTATCTTTGCTACGGTGTTATAGGCGGTATCGGGTTAGGTCTCGGTTACATCACGCCAGTAAGTACTTTAGTGAAATGGTTTCCAGACAGACGTGGTTTGGCTACTGGTATGGCAATTATGGGCTTTGGTTTTGCAGCTTTAATATTCGGTCCGGTAATGCAATCACTTTTTGATTCAGTAGGTGTTTCAAATGCATTTTACATCTTAGGACTTATTTATATGGTCTTAATTTTATCTTCTGCAAGATATATTGAAAGACCTCCAGAAGGTTATTTACCAGATGGTTTCAAACCAGGGGAAGGTAAGACCATTAAAAAGGATATGTCAAACATTACTGCTAACGCCTCTTTAAAAACACCACGTTTTTATTACATCTGGATTATGATGTTTATAAACATTGCGTGTGGTATCGCTATTATTTCGGCCGCAAGCCCAATGATGCAAGAAAAACTGAATTATACACCTATGGAGGCTGCGGCTATTGTAGGTTTTATTGGCGTCTTTAATGGCTTGGGTAGAATTATGTGGTCAACATTATCTGATTATTTAGGACGTGCAAACACTTATATTCTGTTTTTTGCATTCCAGATTTTAGCATTTTACTTCTTACCAAAAATGACGATGGAGCTAAGTTTCTTGATTGTATTGTTTACGGTAATAACCATGTATGGCGGGGGTTTTGCAACCTTGCCAGCGTTTTTGGGAGATTTATTCGGAACAAAACAATTAGGTGCCATTCACGGCATGGTCTTAGCATCTTGGGGATTAGCAGGTGTTGTAGGGCCAACTATTTACGATATGGTTAAAAATGCAACAGGTTCATTAGATACCACTCTAGAGGTTTTTGCAGGATTATTTATTATCGCTTTAATTGTGTCCTTATTGATGAAGCGCAATATAAATAGAGCTTATAAGAAGATGGACGAAGAAGAAGCTGAAGCATTGAAGATTGCTTAAAAGTTAAACTAAAAATCTTTTTCATAATTATTTAGTAGTCAGAAAGCCCCGAAATAAATTAATTTATTTCGGGGCTTTCTTTATTTTAGATGAGGTGTGTTTTACTTCTCAATCCAAAGACGAGCATTCACAAAAGCTTCCAACCAAGGAGACACTTCATCTTTTCTACCATCGGGATAATTCGCCCAATTCCATTGAAACGTAGAACGCTCGATATGTGGCATGGTTACTAAATGACGACCTGTTTTATCACACATCATCGCGGTGTTAAAGTCTGAACCATTTGGATTATGCGGATAGCCGTTATAACCATATTTAGCTACAATTTGATAGTTGTCTTCTGAAAATGGTAGTTTAAATTTGCCTTCGCCATGGGAAATCCAAACCCCTAAAGTAGTTCCTGCTAGTGTTGAAAGCATTACCGAATTATTCTCTTGAATTTTTACTGAAGTGAATGAGCTTTCGTGTTTATGCGACTCGTTATGATGCATTTTTCCATGGACTTCATGCTCTGGATTAATGAGGTCTAATTCCATCCATAATTGGCAACCATTACAAATTCCAACTGAAAGTGTGTCTTCTCTTGCGAAGAAATCCTTAATAACCTTATTCGCTTTCTTATTATATTTAATAGCACCTGCCCAACCTTTTGCAGACCCTAAAACATCAGAGTTAGAAAAACCCCCAACAGCTCCTAAAAACTGAATATCTTCTAAAGTTTCACGACCAGAAATTAAGTCGGTCATATGTACATCTTTCACATCAAAACCGGCTAAATACATAGCGTTTGCCATTTCGCGCTCGGAGTTTGAACCTTTTTCACGAAGGATGGCTGCTTTTGGACGCTTACCGTCATTACGAGGAGTTTGCGACGAAGTAATCTCATCCTTTGAAGCAGAAGATTGCTTCGTTGCACTCGCAATGACATCTTTAAGTTTTCCTGTGAAATGTTTTGGGAATGTATATTTTAAAGGTTGATTTTTGTAATTATCAAATCTATCTTTTGCTAAACCATTTGCGGTTTGTTTTTGGTCTAATAAATAAGATGTTTTATACCAAACATCTCTCAATTCAGAAACATCAAAAGAAAAGTTGTCTTCATTGTTTTTGATATTTACCTTTCCAGAGTCATTGGCAGTTCCAATATTAAAAAACTCAATATTATTTTCAGCTAAAACAGTTTCTATGAAAGCGTCCCCTTGAAAAACAAGTCCTGAATTTTCAGCAAACAACACTTTTATTGAATCTTCTTCGTTCAATCCAGAGATATCCAAATCTGCACCTAAGTTGACATCAGCAAAACATAGTTCTAATAAGGTGGTAATTAATCCACCAGAAGCCACATCGTGTCCAGACGAAATTTTATCCGCTTTAATTAAATCTTGAATGGTATTAAAAGTGTCTTTTACAAAGCTTGAATTTTTTACATCTGGAGCTTCATTTCCAATCGTATTTAAAACTTGGTTGAATGAACTTCCTCCTAATTTAAAATCATCTTGAGAGATATTAATATAGTAGATGTGTTGTCCGTTTTGTTTTAAAACTGGTTCTACAACTTTAGAAATTTCATTACAATTCCCAGCAGCAGAAATAATAACCGTTCCAGGAGAAATAACTTCATCATCTTTATATTTCTGTTTCATGGAAAGCGAATCCTTTCCAGTAGGTACATTGATGCCTAGATCAATTGAAAATTCTGAAATCGCTTTAACAGCTTTGTATAAACGTGCATCTTCGCCTTCGTTTTTGCAAGGCCACATCCAGTTTGCAGAAAGTGAAATTGAGGCTAAATTATCTTTTAAAGGTGCCCAAATGATATTCGTTAACGCTTCAGTAATAGAATTTCTACTGCCTGCTTCTGGATGAATTAAACCAGAAATAGGCGAGTGGCCGATAGACGTCGCAATACCTTCTTTTCCTTTAAAATCGAGTGCCATAACACCCACATTATTTAACGGAATTTGTAACGGCCCTACACATTGTTGTTTGGCAACTTTACCACCAACGCAACGGTCAACTTTATTTGTTAACCAATCTTTACAGGCTACAGCTTCCAGTTGTAACACTTGTTCTAAATAGATGTGTAAGTTTTTGGTTTTATATCTTGAATTCTTATAATTCCGTTCAACAGTTTTATCCGTCAAAATAGTTTTAGGCGAACTGCCAAACATATCTTCAAGGGCTAAATCCATAGGTTTATCGCCTGTGGTTTCAGACTCGAAAGTAAATCTGTCGTTTCCAGTCACTTCTCCAACATCATAAATTGGAGAACGCTCTCTATCTGCTATTTTATGTAGGGTATCTAAATGTTTTTCGGCAATAACCAATCCCATGCGTTCTTGAGATTCGTTTCCAATAATTTCTTTTGCAGATAATGTTGGATCGCCAACAGGCAGTTTGTCTAGATTTATTTTTCCGCCAGTATCTTCTACAAGTTCAGATAAACAATTCAAATGGCCACCAGCTCCATGATCGTGAATAGATACGATGAAATTCTCATCGCTTTCTACCATCCCCCGAACCGCATTCGCAGCACGTTTTTGCATTTCTGGGTTAGAGCGTTGTACCGCATTCAATTCAATTCCAGAAGCAAATTCTCCTGTATCTGCAGATGACACCGCGGCGCCGCCCATGCCTATGCGATAATTTTCGCCACCAAGAATTACAATTTTATCACCTGTTTTTGGTGTGTCTTTTAAAGCTTGTTCTGCTTTGCCGTAACCAATGCCACCAGCTTGCATTATCACTTTATCAAACCCTAATTTTCTCGGTTTTGAGGTGCTAGACGCTGCATTTTCATTATGCTCAAAAGTTAATACCGAACCACAAATTAATGGTTGCCCAAATTTATTTCCAAAATCTGAAGCACCATTGGACGCTTTTATCAGGATATCCATTGGTGTTTGGTATAACCAATCTCTAGCTTCAAATTTTTGTTCCCAAGGGCGGTTTTCTTCCAATCGCGAATAACTCGTCATATAAACCGCAGTTCCTGCTAATGGCAACGAACCTTTTCCGCCAGCAAGTCTATCTCTAATTTCTCCACCAGCACCTGTTGCAGCACCATTAAAAGGCTCAACAGTAGTTGGGAAATTATGTGTTTCCGCTTTCAGCGAAATCACAGCATCAAAATCTTGTGTGGTATAATAATCAGGAACATCAGCACGTTTTGGTGCAAATTGTTCCACTTTTGGACCTTTTACAAAAGCCACATTATCTTTATATGCCGAAACAATATCGTTAGGATTAGCTTCCGAGGTTTGCCGAATCATTCTAAAAAGCGACACAGGTTGCTCTTCGCCATCAATTACAAATGTTCCGTTGAAAATTTTATGGCGACAATGCTCCGAATTCACCTGGGAAAATCCAAACACTTCAGAATCGGTTAATGGGCGACCAATTTTCTTTGCCACACCTTCCAAATACACCACTTCTTCATCGCTTAACGATAAACCTTCCTGCGCATTATAAGCTGCAATATCCTCAATATTTAAAATGGGTTCTGGCTTAATATCGATGGTGAAAGACTCTTGATTCAATCCATCAAATTTTTCAGAAATCATAGGATCAAAATCCGAAAAATCCTCTGCAACCGCTTCAAATTCCTCAATTCTGATAATATCAGAAATCCCCATATTTTGAGTAATTTCCACAGCATTAGTACTCCAAGGCGTAATCATAGCAGCACGTGGGCCAACAAAAAAAGCATCTAAAGATGCTTGATTTATTTTAGGTTGATTGCCAAATAACCACGTTAATTTAGAGATGGTTTCGCTAGATAATTCTTTTGTTGTTTGAACAGCAAACACTTTGCTGGTTACGTTTCCAAAGAAATGAATCATTTATGTATTGATTTGTGTATGTTTAAAGAAAGTGCAAAAATACACTTTTTTCACGATTTGATGTTGCTTTTTTATGTCGAAGCGCACGCGGTTATTAACAGGATTTTTAACAGTTGTTTGTTCTGCTAAATTTCAATTGCTGAGATTTCTATCGTCCGCAGGAATGAAATAATACTTGAATTTTTATGTGAAATAGAAACTCTGCTATCATTAAGTCATGCTTATTTGTAACAGGGTTTTTGATTGGAGTTTTATTTGTTATATCCGCATGTTGCCTGCTGGGTTTTTAAACGTGTTTTAATAACTCTTCTACTAATTCAAAAACTGTTGTTGTAGATTCTTCTTTAGCAGGATTTGAATGGTTGTGTTGTTTATAATTTCTATCTGCTCTATATATTGCTAAATCCACTCTTTTCTTATCAGTTTTTTTATCATAGCCATTTAACAGTTCAAAGAAATCTTCATTAATGAATTTACTTTTTTTGCCATCGTAGTCTATTTTAAATGGTTTGATTAATTGATTTATTTTATCATCATAATCATTTCTATGCATACCACCACCTTGATGATCATCAAAGTGAAGTATTAACCAATATTCGAATGCTTGATTAGAATAAGCAACTCCAAAATTATTAGCTTTTGCCATTATTATAGCATTGTTGAAATCATTATCGCTAAAATCATCTTTATCGAACACACACCATACTTGCCCATAACTCTTTTCGTTAGAAAGTTGAATAGCTCTATTTACTAATGAAATTGTGTTATATCCTTCTCCTACAGGTTTTACAGTAGCAGAAGACAGTCTAAATTGATTAAAATATGAGGGTTCTGTATTTTCTCCTTCGCATACAATTAAAATTGTAGGCTTTTCTGTTAGAATTGGTATTGCTCTTTCAAAGTCTGGTTCGATCTTTCTTTTTTTCTTTAATTGCTCTTTGTGTCTTTTTTTCGCCGCAATTTGTTCCTCCCTTTTATTTTTCATTTTCATACTGCAAAAGGATATTATTTAAATTTTCGAAAAAACCTAAAAAAGGAACTGCTCCATATTTTCCTCTTATATAATTATCTTCAAATGATTCACTTTTTTTAACTTCATCAGATTTGAAATCCGCTAGAGAATATAGTTTAGCCTCCCCATATTTATTTTTATCGGTAAACCAAATTTGGTCTCGTCTAAACAATCCAGTACTTAAAAGGTTAGTATCGTGAGTGTTAAATATTAATTGAGCATTTTTTTTATTTAGTTCATTAGAATTAAATAATGATACAATTCTACATACTAAATTAGGATGAAGTTTTGAGTCCAATTCATCAATTACAAGAGTGTAACCATTTTCAATTACATCTAAAATTGGACCTGTTAGTGCAAAATATTTTCTAGTACCTGATGATTCATCGTCATCAAGAGAAAAGCTTATATTATCAATAGGTCTTCCTTTTGCATCATACTTTTTGTGTGTTGTTATAACATCCGAAATATATTCAGCTTTTTCGTCATTAATCTCTCGAAGAATTTTATCCTTAATTTCCTTAGGTAAATCCTTTGGTAATTTGTCTATATCTAATTTTTGTAATTGAATATCTCTAATACCTAAATCTGCCGCTTTAAGTAAATCAAGAATTTTAGCTTTGTGAATTGGATCTTCTGTTTTACTCATTGTATAACCTTGATAACCGGATTCATTTAACCCAGAAAGAGTTTTTAATCTTTTAAACCAATCAAGGACATTGATCGAAGTCTTATCATTAAATTGTGCAGCAACTGAAACTAGAAGAGCATTGTCTCTAACTAGTCCTTCTTTTATTACGGTTTTACCTTTAGAAAAATTTCTTCCGTGAGTATCGAATTTATTATTATCTCTGTAAAATAATTCAATTTCTTTAGTCTTTGGTTTATGAAATAACCATTCTGAAACAACTTTAGTTTTTGTAGCTTCAAATCCATATCTGTATTGTACATCTTTGTGGATAAAGATTATCTCAAACTCTGAAGGTTGATTTTCAGTTTCGCTATTAAGTCTAAAAGGATGAACATCAATTTTATCTCCCTTTTGTCCTTCTTTAGAGCTATTTATGACGTAATGTCTCATAAACCCAAACGCATCAAGTAACTTACTTTTTCCACTTGCATTTGCACCATAAACCACGGCGCTTTTTAATAACCTTAATCCAAACTTTTCGTTATAATAAATATTTTCATTTTCACGAGTAACTTTATCGTAATTAGATGCGATAAAACTCAAAACTGCACTTTCTTTGAAAGTTCTGTAATTTTTTATTGAAAATTGTAGAATCATAGTCCTAAATTTCTTTATTAGGCTACAAAAATACAAACTATTTTTTAGTAAAATGTAAAATAAGATATGTTTTGAGTTGAAATAAGTTGTAAATGAAATATATTTTGAGTTTTATTGGCTTATAGCTAACTTGACATTCAGTAGCTTTTGTTACATATACTCTGTAAATACAACCAATCTTTCCTACAATCAAAACCAAAAAAATCCTGATAGTTGCCCATCAGGATTTTTTAATTCTTTCAATTACACAATTTTATAATCAATCTTCATCCATGTCCATTATCAAATTAGCAATTAAGGCGGTCCATCCTGTTTGATGCGATGCACCTAAACCTTTACCGTTGTCTCCATCAAAAAACTCATAAAACAAATGCAAGTCTTTAAAATGTTCATCTTTAGAAAAATGCTTGTCCGTATTATCAGAATGGTATTGGAATTTACCATCTCCATTAGCCTCAAATAATTTTACCAATCGTTTTGTAAGTTCGTTTGCAATTTGCTTAAGGTTCAGTTTTTTACCAGAACCTGTAGGGAATTCATATTGATATTCATCGCCATAAAATGTATAATATTTACGTAACGACTGAATAATCATATAATTAAGCGGCATCCAAATAGGGCCACGCCAGTTAGAATTACCTCCAAACATATTCGATTGACTCTCACCAGATTCGTATTGAATTTGATGATGCCCATGATGTTGAAACACAAAAGGATGTTTTTCATGGTATTTGGACAATGATCGAATTCCATAATCAGATAAGAATTCATCTTCATCCAATAAACGTTTTAGCAAGTGCTCCAACCTAAAACCACGCATAATGGCGAACAGGTAATTACCATCTTCATTGGGTGCGTTTAAATTGGTTATCAACGATGCCAAATCTGGACGGGTTCTTATAATTTTGTTTGCTCTATCCCTAAAATCCTGTAATTCTTCAAATAGGTCCTTATGCATAATCTCTGCTGCAAACATTGGGATAACACCAACTAGAGAGCGAACTCTTAGTCTTTCAGTCGTGCCGTTTTCCATTTCAACAACATCATAGTAGAAGTTGTCTTCATCGTCCCAAAGCGAAATATCTTTTTTTCCGATATGATGCATTGCCGAAGCAATATTTAAGAAATGCCTAAAGAATTTTGCCGCCGATTCCTCATATATGTTATTGGTCTTTGCCAATTCGAACGACATGCGTAACATGTTTAGCGTAAACATCGCCATCCAACTGGTGGCATCTGCTTGTTGCATTCTTGCAATGCCTGGAGGCATATGGTTACGGTCAAACACCCCAATATTATCCAATCCTAAAAACCCACCTTCAAACAAGCTAGTACCACTTTTATCTTTTTGATTGACCCACCACGTAAAATTGATAAGTAGTTTTTGGAAAGCTTTTTCTAGAAATTTAGTATCACCTTTACCAGTATATTTTTTGTCTTTTTCATAAACATTCCAAACCGCATACGAGTGTACGGGCGGATTCACATCACTAAAATTCCACTCGTAAGCAGGAATTTGTCCATTAGGATGCATGTAGTTTTCCTTTAAAACCAAAAGCAATTGTTCTTTGGCAAAAAACGGATCTACTTCTACAAACGACGCCATATGAAACGCCAAATCCCAAGCTGCATACCACGGATATTCCCATTTATCTGGCATAGAAATGACATGTCTGTTGGTCAAGTGCTGCCAATCGTAATTTCGCATGTTAGATCGATGGGGCTTGTTCTCTCCGGGACCACCAAAAAGCCACTTATGCACATCGTTATAGTAAAATTGTTTGGTCCATAATAAGCCAGAAAACGCACTTTTTGCAATAGCTTGGTGGGTTTCAGGAATTTCAGATGCTATAGTTTCATTGTAGAATTCCTCACATTCTGTAATTCTGTCGTGAAATATAGCATCAAAATCTACCCAAGGATTTTCCAGTTTCTTTTTACTTAAACGTACTTTTACCGTTTTTTCCTCGCCCGCTTTCAGTTTGAATTTATGCCAAACAGCCATTTTCGAGCCGTTCTTTTTCGGATTTACAGTCGGTTTTCCATTAACCACATGATCGTTTATACCATCTTTTACATATTTAACATCATTCTTAAAATTGTAAATAAGCTTATTATTGGTCTCGTTGTCACAGAACAACTGTTCGCCACCTTCATTATAAAAATAATAGCTCCCATTTCTTTTACTTTTGGAAACTACTGAAGAGTCTGAAACAGATTTTATGTTCGGACGTGTATGTCGAGTGTTATGTTTCCAGAAATTACGAAACCAAAGATGTGGCAATACATGAATAGTGGCTGCCTTTTTACCTCGGTTTACAACCGTAACTTTCATTAAAATATCGTCTATATCGGCTTTGGCATATTCAATATAACAATCAAAATAGGCATTGTTTTTAAATGCCGGCGTGTCTAATAATTCATATTCAAATTGATCCCGACCCGTTCTGTTTTTACTAACCAAATCGCCATATGGAAACGCACCATGCGGATATTTATAGAGGTATTTACTATACGAGTGCGTTGGCGAGGACACTTGGTGGAAATACAATTCCTTAACGTCCTCTCCATGGTTTCCTTGGTTGTTGGTCAAACCAAACAAACGCTCCTTTAAAATGGGGTCTTTACCATTCCAAAACGCAGGTGCTAAACACAAAATTTCTTTATTATCGGTAAAACCACCTATGCCTTCTTCTCCCCAACGGTAGGCGTTACTTCGGGCTTTTTCGTGGTCTATAAACTCCCAAGATTCCCCGTGTTCGCTATAATCTTCTCGTACGGTGCCCCATTGTCTTTCGGCCAAATAAGGTCCCCATTTTTTCCAGTTTTTATAAGTGTCAGCAACTGCTAATCGTTGTGCTTCTATACCTTTTTGAATCATGTATTTTATATATAAGAGATGTGCAATTTACTAGTAAGCCTATAAAACAAGTTCATGTTGTGTTAAGTGCTTGTTCTCATAGAGATTAGTGCAAAAATAACGTTAATTGTTAAAATATGGTTATGAAGTTTTAAAGTATTGACTAATTGATTTTTTTAATGGCCTGCTTTATTATTTCTCGCAAAAAAAAGGGGTAAAAATTGTTGAACTGATAGTCTTAAAAACAACACTTAAGCAGAAATGGGTTGTAATTTTAATTATTTGGGCGTTACCCCGAAAAGGGGTCGGGCTTTCCACTATATCTTTTTTTTAACGTCATTGCGAGGAGTGAGCGACGTGGCAATCTGTATAAGCTTTGTTCTAAGCCTCAGTTTTGGTATTGTTTTAAAAAAAAGGATGCCGCTGCAATCCCTAACGCAAACCAGTCAGCAGTTGGCAGTATCCAGTCCGTAAACATTTTGTGTACTTGAAAATTGAGTTCTATCTAATCAGCTAAACAAATAATTTATTCTTCAATTAGTAAATAAATATTGAAAAGGGCTCTGTTGGACCCACCCCTTAATCCCTCCCAGGAGGGGAAACTCATACGCTACAGTTTCCCTCCTAATAAGGAGGGATTAAGGGAGGTGTGAAATTTTTAATTATTTTTTACGCCAGAAATTACAAACTTGTAGTAGTTGGGTATGTATAAAAAAAGCACAACTATTCACTTGCTTAAACCATAAAAATTCTAACGCAACTATCCGCCAAGGTCCTTGCTTAACCAATGGTTTTGTCATTCCTGCGAAGGCATATAACCACTTTAGGAAAAGACATGTTTTGATTTGTAATGCCACTAAGCGCAGATTAGCGGCAGCAGGGTATGATCTGAAAGAATAGTTATTCGAATATGGCTCTTTAATACCCTTAAGCAGTAATAAAACCTCTCTGATTTTGTTTGAAATATAGATAGATTTCCCTCTTATTTTTACGCGTTCCTTAAGCACTCAATAATAAGGAGTGTATGAGGTTGGTGGTGATACCACTTGATATTCTGATTGAAGAAAAGTAACAAGATCAATAAGTTCCTGAACAGTCATAATTTCATTGTAATTCTTCATCTTTGAAAGGCCTCCTTCGGTAGAGGTTTTTTGATTGTAGAATGATGCGATTTTGTGAGAAGGATTAATTACTGAAGTAACCAGTTCTCCATAGGTTTTTGGAGCTGTTACTTCGCCACCAAGATGTATTTTTAGATTATCGTTTCCGCCTTTCCATTCAATATTTGGAATACTATGACATTCATAACATACCAATCTCTTATAGGTCGCTTTTCCCTGTTCAATATCGCCTTCAGGCAATGCAAATCCACGCGACTGCTTAACACAGCTGCTTATTAGTAAGCTCCCACATAACAGGACAAACACCATTAAATAATTCGAAAGATCGATTGAGAATTTATTTCTAATAGTCATAACCGGGTGTTTTAAATTAATGATTTAATGCACCATAGTACATTTATTAAATTAAAGGTAATGATTAAAAAAAACAGAAAAAATGATCTTCATCAGTCTTGGGACTGATTTTTATCAAGGCGGTGTATCACAAACTGCAAGGCACTATTTTTGGGTTAGATAACAGATAGAGATACGTCCTGATAGCCATTGGGGAATAGATTTACTCTCTTATGGCTATTACTTTTAAAGCCATGTTTAGATTGGATCATTTTTTAAATTGTTTTGATTCCTACTTGTTTAGGAATGACAGAACGTATCAAAAATACTTATTTAAAATAGAAACCACCGAACCATAATACGACCGCCCAAACATATTCAAATGCACCAACAAATAATACAGTTGATAAATTTCTATTCTTGCTGAAGTCTGTTCTTCAACAGGAAAATCTCTATGGTAAGACTCGTAAAACGAACTGCCAAAACCGCCAAATAATTTACTCATTGCAATATCAACCTCATAATGTCCGTAATACAAAGAAGGGTCAACCAAATAAGGCTTACCATCCAACGAAATTAAATAATTACCACTCCATAAATCACCATGGAGTAAAGCGGGTTTGATGTTTTCAAAAAGAGGTTTAAGTTGTTTTTTTATGTGTTCTATGTTTGGGCATTCCAAACTTTTAAGCAAGCCCTTTTGTTTGGCTAGATCTAATTGGGGTAGTAAGCGCTCGTATGTATAAAAATCCTCCCAGGTATTATGCTTAGTATTGCTTTGTGGTAAGCGACCAATAAAATTATCTTGATCTAACCCGAAATTCTCAGAAGTACATTGGTGTAGTCGTGCCAATTGCTCACCAAGATTTTTATAATCCTTGGCCGAGGGTGATTTAGATTCGATAAACTCCAGCAATAAAAACGCTGAATTCTCAAAACTATCGCAACCTAAAACGTTTGGTGTTTTTATGGTGTTGGTTTTGGCTATAGTTTGTAATCCGTAAGCTTCGGTTTGAAACATGGTTAATGCATCTGGAGCGCTGTTTAGTTTTAAAAAGTAACTGTTGTTTGCTGTTTCAATGCGGTAGGCTTGGGAGATGTCGCCACCGCTTACAATACTTATATTGGTAAAGGATTCGCTTAGTAAATCTGATAAGTATATTTTAAAATCAGTATTCATGATTTAAAAATAGCCATATTTTCGTCAATCTGAACTTGTTTCAGGTTCTCATTTTATTTGTAAGTTTAAAAGATTCTGTAACAAGTTCAGATTGACAAGGTATTAACCTTTTCTTTCCAAAAGAGCCATATAAAACCCATCAAATCCACTTTCGTGAGCCAACACTTTTTTATCTTTTACAAACTCAAAATTAGCACCTGCTTCAGATTTTAAAAAGGCTTCCACTTGCTTTTGATTTTCGGATGGTAATACGGAGCATGTAGCATAAACTAATTTACCTCCTGTTTTTACCATTTTGGAGTATTGTTGCAAAACATCCTGTTGCACGCCTCTAATTTTGTCTAAAAACTCTGGTGCTAATTTCCATTTGGCATCGGGGTTGCGGCGAAGAACGCCTAAACCTGAACATGGGGCGTCAATCAACACACGGTCTGCCTTATCGTATAATTTTTTGATGGGTTTTGTAGAGTCAATCACTTTTAAATCGACATTATGTACACCGTTACGTCTGGCTCTTATTTTTAATTTTTTGAGCTTACTTTCGTAAATGTCCATGGCAACAATTTGTCCTTTGTTTTCCATTAAAGACGCAACGTGCAATGTTTTTCCGCCTGCGCCTGCACAAGTATCTACCACTTTCATGCCTGGTTTTACATCTAAGTAATCGGCTACCAATTGTGAGGAGGCATCTTGCACTTCAAAATAGCCTTTTTTAAAGGCATCAGTTACAAAAACGTTGGCACGTTCTACAAGTTTTAATGCAGAGTTGTAACCTTTTATGAATTCGGTTTCTATGCCTTCGTCAGATAGTATATTCTGTAAATTTTCCTTTGTGGTTTTTAAGGTGTTGGTTCTTAAAATAACGTCTGCTTGTTGGTTTTGCATTGCTATTTCTTTGGTCCATTTGGTTTCGCCTAATTCGGACAAACCAATGTCGTCCATCCAATCTGGAATGGATTCTCTTAGTTTTCTAACTTTTGAAAGCTCATCAAAACGGCCTTTTATTTTTCGCGTTGGAGTGTTTTCGAAATATTTCCAGTCTGGTAATGTGATGCCATTTAGGGTTGCCCAAACGGCAAACATGCGCCATAGGTTATCACGATCAAAAGGTTCTTTTACTTCTGCTATTTCTGCGTATAGCCGTTTCCAGCGTACAATGTCGTATGTGGTTTCGGCAACGAAGCCTCTGTCTCGTGCGCCCCAACGTTTGTCGCGCTTCAAGAGTTGTTGTATGACTTTATCGGCGTATTTACCTTCGTTGAAGATTAGGGTTAATCCGTCTATAACTGCAAAGCAGAGGTTTCTGTGTAATCGCATGGTGTTTTATTGAGGGTGCAAAGGTACGTTTTAATGTTGGATTTTTGATTTGTTTGTGGGTTTAAAAACGTGTGGTTATTTGTGATGAATTGGAGCGTTTTGTCATGTCAAGGGCAGTGGACATCTCATAATATGGGGTTTGATTTGCTAATGAGTTTCCCCTCCGAAGGAGGGGTTAGGGGAGGCTTTTTTTTATTACATTGCTAACTCTTGCGGATTGGGTTTAACTTTGTTTTTAGAAATTGCTTTTGCGGACTTGTCGCGTTAAGGATTGAAGTGGATAGCCCACAGCCCGACGTAGGAGGCGCGAGGACTTGTAACGGAAAGCCTGACCCGATAGGGTAACGCCCAAAAAATAATTACCAAGCACAAGTTTTTATTTTTTCAAGCATCTAAACTTGTACAAGTTTAATTTTAATATTTGACGGAACACGAATTTATAGCGGGACTTAAAAACCATAATGCGAATGCGTATGGGAGGTTGTTGGATGATTTTCAGCAGAAGGTGTTTGCGACTTGTATTTCGTTTGTGCCCAACAAAGAGGATGCGGAGGATATTGCGCAGGAGGTGTTTGTAGAGGTGTTTAATTCCATTGGGAAGTTTAAAGGGAATTCGAAATTATCGACTTGGATTTACCGAATTACGACCAATAAGTGTTTGGAATTTATTAGAAAACGCAATACGAAAAAGCGGTTTGGGTTTATGCAATCGATTACGGGGAACGCGATTCCTGTGGATAAGACGAGCTACTTTACGGAGATGAATCATCCAGGAATTATTTTGGAAAATAAGGAGAAAAGTGAAACTTTGTTTTATGCGATAAATCAGTTGCCCGAAGCTCAAAAGGTGGTGTTTACCTTGCATAAAGTGGACGGGAAAAGTTACCAAGAGATTAGTGATATTACGGAGAAAAGTGTCAGTTCGGTGGAGTCTTTGATGTTTCGGGCGAAAAAGAATTTACAGAAACTTCTGGAAAATTTTTATAAAAATGAAAACTGACGCAAGTTTTATAAACTTAGTGCATCTAAATATTTGATATGGAAACAAATAACAACCTACAACAACAAATTGACGAGACCTTAAATGTTTTGGATAACATTAAGGAAGTTAACGTGTCTCCTTTTTTTAAGGATAAAACCATGAACGTTTTATTTGCAGAAAATAAGGAGACGCAAAATACAATATGGGCTTGGTTTACGCCCCAATTGCAATTGGCCACTTTAGCTTGTGTGGTGATTTTGAACGTAATTGCGTTTACTAAATTGGAAACGGCTTCCGATTATGAGGAAAATGTAAGTGAATTTGCCACATCTTATGGCTTGTCCGAAAGTGAAGATTACAGCTTAATTTTAAACAATTAATTATGCGAAAAAATTTACCCTTATATATTTTACTCATTTTTTTGATTGTGGTAAATGCCTTTTTTCTTTATAATTATTTAGGCAGAGGTGAAACCAAGCAACAAACTAATGAACATAGACCTCCAGGAACTTTTTTGGTTAAAGAGCTTGGTTTTGATGATATACAAAAGGAACAGTTTAGGGCATTGACTCGTGAACATCGGCAAAAAATCCGTGGAATTTCTGATGACATTCGGGAGCTTAAAGATGTGTTTTTTGGTGGTTTGTCCGATACGGCTTCGGAACATATTAATCGGGATTCTATAGCTTCATTGATTGGAGATTTAGAAGCGACCAAGGATTTGGAAGTGTACCGTCATTTTAAGCAAGTTCAGGAATTATGCAATGACAGCCAAAAAGAAAAGTTTGGAAAAATTATTCAAGATGCACTCAGGCGTGGGGGCAGGGAACAGGGGCCTCCTCATGGAAATAGACCAGATGGTGATAGACTCCCTAGACCTGAAAACAGGGATGGCATTTGGCCACCGCCACGCCCAAATCAATAAGATTAAAATGTTAAAGACGCTCAGTTCAGAGCGTCTTTTTTATTTATGAGTTTTTTAACAGTTGCGTCCACAAGTTTAAAAATAGTAAAGCATCTAAAAACTCATAACAATAAAATTTATACTAATGAAACGAGAAAAATTGAGGATCGTACTATTGATTTTAGGAGTAACATGTTTTGTGGCAAATAGTTCTTTTGGACAATCAGAAAACAAAGGCGATAGAAAGGAGCGTCCAACTTTTGAACAATTACTAGAAAAGATGGATGCCAACGAAGATGGCAAATTATCAAAGAAAGAAGTAAAAGGCCCTTTAAAAAAGAATTTTGATGAAGTTGATGCTGATGAAGATGGATTTATTACAGAAGAGGAATTAAAGAAAGCTCCTAAGCCAAAAAGAAGAGAAAGAAACTAGAAAAAAACACTAAAACCTAAGCATATGAAAATAATAAACAAACTTAAATCGATATCTAAAACATCAATTTTTATAATGTTCGCATTATGTGTTATTGGATGTAGTAATGATGACACATCGGGAGAAGTTGAAATGGAAGAGGAAGAAGAAGTTGTTATTGATGATACAGATTTCGAAGCTACAGATTGGACAGATGCAACGCATAGTAAAAGTGCAGACCCGGATTTTAGCGAGGTTTTTGAAGACAATACTGTAAAAAGACTAGACATAGTTATTGCAGAAGCGCGTTGGCAAAGTATGTTGAATGATATGACAGCAACGTATGGCACTTTTGGTTCTGGTGGACGTGGCGGTTTAATTGAAACCGATGAAAATCCAATTTTTGTGCCCGCCGAGGTGTTTTATAACGATAAGCAATGGTATCGTGTAGGTGTGCGCTTTAAAGGAAACTCTAGCTTACAATCCAGTTGGAGAAATGGGATTTTAAAGTTATCATTCAAATTAGATTTTGATGAGTTTGAAGATGATTATCCACAAATTGATAACCAACGATTTTATGGTTTTAAAAAATTAAGCCTTAAAAATAATTTTAACGACAGGTCTATGCTACGCGAAAAAGTGGCTGGTGACGTATTTAGAAATGCAGGATTGGTAGGGTCTCATACGGCATTTTATACGCTTTATGTAGATTATGGCGAGGGCCCTCAATATTTTGGGTTATATACTTTAGTTGAAGAAGTTGACGATACGGTTATAGATGAGCAGTTTTCTGATGATGATGGTAATTTATACAAGCCAGATGGCGATGCGGCAAGTTTTGCGGCAGGCACGTTTGATGAAGGTGAGTATGAGAAAAAAACCAATGAAGATGAGGCTGATTTCTCGGATGTCCAAGCGTTATTAACGGCCATTAATGATAATATTAGAACTACAGATGCCGGAACTTGGAGAGCAAACCTAGAAACCGTTTTTGATACGGACGTGTTTTTAAAATACTTAGCAGTAAATACCGTCATTCAAAATTGGGATACCTATGGGCGTATGACACATAATTATTTTTTGTACAATAATCCAGATACTGAAAAATTAACTTGGATTCCTTGGGATAATAATGAAGCGTTACAAGATGGAAAAAGAGAAGGTTCATTAGCATTGGATTTTTCAGATTTGAATACGGCACAATGGCCTATAATTGGATATATGTATCAAGATGAAGTTTACAGAGCTAAATACGAAACGTATCTTCAAGAAGTTATAGACGGTGCTTTTAATACGGGTAGTATGCAAACGCTTTATGATTCATATTCTGCTCTAGTAGAGCCATATGCAACTTCAGAAGTTTCAGGATATACATTTTTAAATTCGCCTGCTGATTTTCAAACGGCTGTTAATCAGTTAAAAAGTCATGTTTCAGCACGAACATCAGCTGTAAACAGTTACTTAAATAAGTAATATATTACAAGTTTTATGCTGAAACTGCATCTAAATGGCCAATACAAAAGATCTTAAAGTTATGAGTAAATATATTTGTGTCATAGGAATTATTGCAGCAAGTGTGTTGTTGGCCTGCAATAGCCATGTAGCTACTAATATGCATCATCATGATCATGAGGAAAATCATTCTCATTCCCAAGCAAGAGAAAACACATCAATGCAACAGAATGCTTATTTTGGAGATTACAGCCTCAATGATGAGAATTTTGGAACTAAAACAACTGTAGTTGTTAATGGTGAAACCCGCAAAATGGTAACCAATGCATTACCAAATCATAAAACAGGAGAATATCCAAGAAAAGGAAACCCAAATACTATTTCGGCACAAAACAAATCGTATTCGTTTCCTGTAAATCCAAAATATACAGGAACCCCTCAATGGGTTAGAGAACCTGGGGTAGCTTTAAATGGCGTGAAATTTGAGCCAGGAACTGCCGAGGTTGTGGTTTGTGATACAGGAGAAAACTACCGTGTTGAAGCTTTTCAAGATATGATAAATTTGGGTCTTGATTTTAATAACGCTCACGTACAGCCGACAGGTGCTTATCATTATCATGGAAGTCCAACATCAGTTATTGAAAATTTTGATACAGGCGAAGATTTAGTGCATGTAGGTTTTGCACATGATGGTTTCCCGATGTATTACTCAAAAAGCGGTGCTTACAAACCAAGTTATGAATTAGTAAAGGGTACTCGCGAGGGCGAAAATTGTACATATACCAATCCTAAAAAAACTTTAGATATTGCAGTAGATGGTCATCACAATGGCACATACACATCAGATTTTGAATATGTTGAAGGCACGGGGGATTTAGATGAATGTAACGGTATTAGCATTGCTGGAAAATACATGTATTTGGTGACCAATGAGTTTCCTTATGTGAGTAGGTGTTTAATGGGGGAAGTTGCTCAAGAAACACAAAGAGGTAATAGTAGCGGTGGAAGACAAAGGGGAGAAGATCATTTTAAACAAATGGATAGTAACAAAGACGGAAAGCTTTCTCAAAATGAAATCAAAGGGCCTCTAAAGGCTCATTTTTCTGAAATAGATACTAATGATGATGGGTATTTAACTCAAGAAGAATTAGAAAAAGAAGTAATACAGAAGGGGAGACGACGTAGAAACCGATAAATTTTCGATATAATCGCAAGTTTTTTTTGGGTAACGCATCTAAATAAATAAACTAGAGAAAATGAAACATCCATGGCAGGGTTTTGCCACCCAAGGGAAAGATTAAATGGATGCTGCATGTGACCAATGAAAAAACAATAAATTATAAACACATGAAAAAGATATTTAAAAGCCCACAGATTATTGCAAGCCTATTATTTCTAGTCGTTTTTGCGCTTATATCGTGCAGTAGTAGCGATGATAGTGCTGGCGACGAAATGCAAGAGGAAGAAGAAATGCTTGGTGATACTGATTATGATATTAGTGCTATCCTTTCTAAATTTGAAGGTACAGGTTTGTCGTACGCCGTTAACGGAAACACGGTAACATTTACAACTGCCGATTTACCAAATCATACAAGTCCGTATTGGCCAACAAACAATCCACTTTATGAAGCTTATAATGGGACGAACTCAAGTTGGAATAAAAACCCAAATGAAATAGCAGAGCAAAATATTGTATTTACAATAACTCTAAATCCAAAAGAAGCAACAAGTAAACAAGCAACACCTTTAGGACCTATTGGTATTTCAAGAAATGGTGTGGTGTTTTTTAATCAATATGCCGGCCCAGATCAGCCATTGACCAACGAAATTAATTCTTTCGATCAGTATTTAGGACATCCAACAGGTCGAGATCAGTACCATTATCATATCGAGCCCACATATCTCACTCAGGAATTTGGAGAAGATGCTTTTTTAGGATTGTTGGCAGATGGATTTCCCGTTTATGGTCCTGTTGAAAATGGCAAAACCATTACGAATAGCGATTTAGATGTTTATCACGGACATGCTTCAGTAACACCAGATTTCCCAGAGGGTATTTATCACTATCACATTACAAGTGAAGATCCCTATATAAATGGTAACGGCTATTTTGGAACATCTGGAAATATTTCTCGTTAATTGAAATTGAAAAGTTTATATATCGCCCTAATTTGTTTGATGACTTTTAGTTGTAATACGTCTTCTACCTCACAAATTGTAGATGTTTTGGATATAAATTTGAAGCTGGATAATGGTATTTTATTTTATGACGAAGTACCTTTTAAAGGCATATTGGTTTCTTATTATGACCCTGAAAACCTAAAGTCTAAAATTGAATATGCAGACGGAAAGAAGCACGGTTTGGAAACCCAATGGTATAGAAATGGAGATAAAATGATTGAACGTTTTTATAGAGAAGGTTTTAAAACGGGAATTCATAAATCTTGGTGGCAAGATGGCACTCAAAAGTTTGAATATCATTTTAATGAAAAAGGGGAATTTCATGGTATTGTAAAAGAATGGTACAAGAACGCACAGATTTTTAGAGACTTTAACTATGTCGATGGAAAAGAATTGGGAAGTCAACGTATGTGGAAAAATGATGGCACCATTAAAGCCAATTATGAAGTTGTAAACGGCGAACGTTTTGGATTGATAGGTTTAAAAAAATGTTATACTGTAAAAGAGAATGAAGATGAAATTAAATAAAACCGTCATTCCTGCGAAGTCAGGAATCTCAAGAATTGAAAGAACGCAATGTCTTTTTGGTATATTGATTTTAATCCTTTCGTTTTCATGCAAAGGAAAGGATGGAGAAAATATATCTCATAAAATAACAAAATTGCCCTATTTCAATTCAGCAGATTTTACTCCAGAATGGGAAACTCCAAAGCATAAAATTCCAGAATTCTCTTTTGTAAATCAAAATGGAGAAACCATTACAAATACAACATATAAGGACAAAATTTATATCGCCGATTTCTTTTTTACGAGCTGTCCAGGTATTTGTCCAACACTCACTAAAAACATGGCAACTATTCAAGACGCTTATAAAGAAGATAATGACGTCATGTTGCTGTCCCATACCGTGATGCCATGGCGGGATTCTGTGCCTTTATTAAAAGCGTATGCCGAAAAACATCATGTAAATTCTAGCAAATGGCATTTAGTTACTGGCAATAAAGATGCACTTTATAACATCGCAAGAAACGGTTATTTTGCTGATGAAGATTTTACAAAAACACAAGATGAAAGTAACTTTATACACACCGAAAATTTCGTTTTAGTAGATAAACATGGTTATATACGAGGTGTTTATAACGGTACCTTACCCATTGATGTCGAGCGCTTAAAACGACATATAGAGATACTTAAGAAGGAAGTTTGATGTGATTGATAGCTCGTTTTTTTCCTAAAAGAAATTGTCGAGAACAATAAAAAAAAGGAGAAGCATTAACCTCTCTCTTTTCTACGTTTTTTATACTCTTCGAGCATTTTCTTTTTAAAATCGTCTTCGGCTATTTTAAGCAGAATTATTTTTTTCGCGGGAAGTATTTCCAAAAGCTTTTTAGACAAATCCATGCGCAGTTTGTGCATACGTGATTCGGCATCATTGAGTTTAGCTATAATTGCACTAGCTTGCTCGTTGGTCATTGTGTCACTATTTTCCCGGATTTCTTTTCGAACGGATTTTATGTCTTCAAATTTAATTTTGAATGTTTGTTTGTCAAACTCATTGTAAACAGGCCAAAACTGTTGCGCTTCTTTAGCCGATAAATCTAATTTTTCAGTAATAAAAGAGACTTTAAGTGCTTTTATGCGTTCTCTGTGTTTGTGTTGCGCTGTTATGTTTAATGTCACTAACAGCAGAACTATGGGGAGTAATTTTTTCATTTTAATTGTTTTATTCTATCATTAATACTTCAATATCTGCATTATCCAATAGATATTCTTCAAGATTGTCGTGATCCAAATTATAGTCTATAAAAAGGTCCTCGTTCATTTGTTCTTCCGTAAGTAACGAAGCTATTTCATAAGAACTTATGTTTTCATCTATAATGTAATTTTCAACGGTTTCAGTTTCTAAACTACCAAAAGAGGGTTTCGAATCAAAAATAGAAAGATTAAATAACAACAAAATTGCCGCAGCAATACTGGACACGTAAATAAAGGTTTTCTTGCTGGAAAGCGGAATCACTTTTGTTTCTTTCTTATCAGATACTTTGCCGATAATACGATCTTCCAAGGTTTCAAAATAACCATCAGGGATTTTAAATCCAGTAGCTTTTATATCAGCTAAATTGCTTTCGATATTCAATTTTTTTAAAATCTTTTCATCGAAAGACTCAAAATAATTATCAGGAGCTTTAAATCCGGTTGACTTTATATGATGTAAATTTTCGTTTTTCATTTTAATTCGTATTGCTTATTTGACTAAAAATCAATCAAAAGGTTTAATTGTTAGTTAAATAGGCTTCTATTTTTTTTACTGCAATATGGTAGGATGCTTTGAGTGCACCTTCACTTGTTTCCAATATTTCAGACATGTCTTTATATTTAATATCCTCAAAATACTTCATATTAAATACCAATTGTTGTTTCGTCGGTAAGGTAGCAATGGCTTTTTGTAATTTTAGTTGAATGGCATCGCCCTCGAAATACACATCGGACGTTAAATTATTTATGGCCAATGTTTGCACTTCTTCACTCGAAATCCGTAAACGTTTCGCATTTTTATTGATAAAGGTTATAGATTCATTTGTAGCGATCCGGTACATCCAAGAAAATAATTTACTATCGCCCTTAAAGTTATGAATGTTTTTATAAATCTTTATAAATGTATTTTGAAGCACATCATCAGCATCATCATGAGATTTTACAATATTTCGAATATGCCAATAGAGACGTTCCTTGTAAAGCGATAGTAATGCTCTAAAGGCCTTTTCCTTATGTTGTTCAGATTGTAATTGTGCTACTAGTTGTGCTTCGTCAACCACAAATATTGTTTAGATGTTGGACTAATAAATATAGTAAAAGTTTAAAGCGAAAATATTTAAAAATATCAGAAATTATTAATTAACTGATAATCAAATATTTAAAATTAATTTCATCGATTAAGTGTAAATATGTTCGATTAAATACATTTTTTCTTGTGGTATTAGAAGTTTTATTATAAGTTTGTACCAGAAACCTACTTATATATGTTAGTCGTCCCCAAGTCTGACATGAACAAAAAAAGGATAGTTGCCCCAAATCTCTATCCTTTTTTATTTTTTATACCTGAATGTCTTTCTGAATTTTACTCGAAACTTTGCATTTGAACAAGCTTTTGATAGACACCTTTTTTAGCAATAAGTTCATCATGTTTTCCTTGCTCAACAATTTCCCCTTTACTTAAAACTACAATTTCATCTGCATTTTGAATGGTTGAAAGCCTATGGGCGATAACAATCGAAGTTCTGTTTTTCATCATGTTTTCTAAAGCGACTTGTACTAAACGTTCACTTTCGGTATCCAAAGCTGAGGTTGCTTCATCTAAAACCATGATAGGTGGGCTTTTAAGAACTGCCCTTGCAATACTTAAACGCTGTTTTTGTCCGCCGGATAATTTGTTTCCAGAATCGCCAATATTAGTATCAATGCCTTCGGGCAAATCTTTAACGAATTCCCAGGCATTTGCAATTTTCAGCGCTTCTATAATTTCTTCATCTGTTGCAGATTCTTTTCCTAGTTTTAAATTGTTTTTTATGCTGTCGTTAAATAGAATGGCATCCTGCGTTACAATACCTAATTGTTGACGTAAGGAACTTGTCGTTAAATCTTTTATGTCTATCCCATCTATAAGAATTGAACCTTTATTGACATCATAAAAACGCGTGATAAGGTTTGCAATAGTAGATTTTCCACTTCCAGATTGCCCAACCAATGCCACAGTTTTTCCTTTAGGAATTGTTAGGCTGAAATCTTTAAGCACATATTCATCTTTATATTTGAAGGATATGTTCTTGAATACGATTTCAAAATCAAAACCTTCCTTAACAATTGCATCCGGTTTATCCTTTAGAGGATTTGGTAAATCAATGATTTCTTGGATTCGTTCTGCGGCTGCACCACCTTTTTTAACATTATATAGTCCGCGTGAAATGGCTTTGGCAGGTGTTAAAATATTATAAGACAAGCCCATGTAGATTAAAAATGTACTACCATCCAGCATTGAACCTGCATCGCCACTAAGTACTAAATTACCACCGTACCACAGTATTACAGCAATCATACAAATACCCAAAAACTCGCTTGCCGGAGACGCTAAATTTTGACGATTCAACAATTTATTCGAAAAATGATAAAATCTAGTTGTAGATTCTTGAAAATTAGCGTTGAATTTTTCTTCAGCACTAAAACCTTTTATAATTCGTAATCCTGTTAAAGTTTCTTCTAACGTGGATAAAAAGACACCTTGTTCCTTTTGAACACGATCTGATTTACGTTTTAAACTTTTACCAATTCTTGATATGGTAATGCCCATAATTGGAATAAAAATAAAAACGAACAAAGTTAATTGCGGACTGATATACACCATCGCAATAACGGTAAAAAGAATGGTTAAAGGCTCTCTAACGATGAGTTCTAAAACCGATAAAAACGAATATTGCAAATCTTGTACATCGTTAGTAACTCGTGCTAAAATATCTCCCTTTCTTTGATCTGATAAATAGGACAGTGGCAGTTCAATAGTTTTTTTATAAACCTTGTTTCTTATGTCCCTTATAACGCCATGTCTTAAAAATACTAGAAAATAATTTGCCAAATAACCAGCAATGTTTTTAAAAAAAAACATAATGATAATTAAGCCAATTACAAAAAGGAGTGCTTTAGATTTGTCGCCGCCAGTAAAGACATTCATATTATAAGTTAAAAAGTCTTCAGCATAGGTGCCAAGTTCCGAGAGCCCTTCCCATTGTGGTGGTTGAGACGGAGCGGCGGCAATTTCCTTTCCAAAAATCACGTCAAGCATTGGCTTTAACGCAACCATTGAAAGTGTACTGAATAAAGCAAAAAACACATTAGAAATAATGTGTCCTATGGCATAACTTTTATACGGCTTTGCGTACTTTAAAATATTTGTAAAATGACTCATCTAATGATTCTTATTGTTTTTAAAGGTTAGATGTAACATGTTTAAATATTTTAAAATAATTTTATAATGCTTCATTAAATAAGATTCATGTCCTTTAAGATGGTTTCTGCTTTGGTGTCTAATTTAGCTTCGGTTGACTTAAAGTTTTCCATGGCATCCAGTTCAGAATTCACGCTAACGTAAAACTTGATTTTTGGCTCAGTTCCGCTAGGTCTTAGCGCCACTTGGCTACCATCTTCAGTATAATAAATAATCACGTTTGACATTGGAATATCCAATGAGGTTTTCTCTCCAGTAATCATGTTTTTTGAAGTCGCAGAATCATAGTCTTCAATTTTTACAACTTTAGAGCCGTTCACAATTTTTAAAGGATTTTCGCGTGCATCTGTCATCATTTGCTTGATTTCTTCTGCCCCTTCAATCCCTTTTTTAGTTAATGAGATTAATTTCTCCTTGAAACAGCCATGCTCAACATAAAGTTTAATCAATTCTTCATAAAAAGAACTGCCATTGGCTTTGGTAATTGCCGCAATTTCGCAAGCTAATAGGGTAGAGGTAACGGCATCTTTATCGCGAACAAAATCGCCAACCATATAACCAAAACTCTCTTCGCCACCACCAATAAAATTTAATTCAGGGAAGTCTTTAATCAATTTTGCAATCCATTTAAAACCTGTTAAAACTATTTTGTTGTCCACACCATAGCTCTCCGCGAGTTTAGTAAGCATCGGCGTTGACACAATGGTAGTTGCAATAAATTCCTTTCCTTTAATTTTTCCGTCAGATTTCCATTTTTTCAATAAGAAATCGGTCATCATTACCATGGTTTGATTCCCGTTGAGCAATTGTAGTTCATTGTCAGAATTACGAACTGCTACACCCAATCTATCACAATCAGGATCGGTTCCAATAACTATATCAGCGCCAACTTCATCAGCTAATTCAAGTGCCATTTTTAAAGCAGCAGGTTCTTCTGGGTTTGGAGATTTTACCGTTGGAAAGCCGCCATCTGGTTTTTCCTGTTCTTTTACAATATGAACATTTTTATAGCCTGCGCGTTTCAATGTTTCTGGAACAGCCGTTATAGAAGTACCGTGAAGCGATGTAAATACAATCTTTAAATTATCCTTGGCATCTTGAGAAGCCCCAACACATCCATTTTCGACTGAAGCTTCAATAAACACGTCATCTACGTCTTTACCTATATAATGAATCAAATCACTATTAGGTTCAAATTTTATATCGGCATAATCTAAATCGTTAATCATCTGGATTACCGCGCCATCATGAGGAGGCACCAATTGTCCCCCATCTTGCCAATATACCTTATAACCGTTGTATTCTGGAGGATTGTGTGAAGCAGTTAATACAATACCGCAATGGCAGTTTAAATGTCTTACTGCAAAAGACAATTCAGGTGTAGCACGTAAATCCTCAAAAAGATACACTTCGATACCGTTGGCTGAAAATACGTCCGCTACAAGTTTTGCAAGCGTTTTACTGTTATGTCTGCAATCATAAGCTATAACTGCTTTTGGAGTTTCGTTTGGAAACTGCTTTTGTAAATAATCACTCAATCCTTGAGTACTTTTACCAAGCGTATATTTATTAATACGATTAGTGCCAACGCCCATAATACCTCGCATACCACCAGTACCAAATTCCAAGTCTTTATAAAAACTTTCTTGAATATCTTTTGGGTTGTTCGCAATACTCTCTTTTATAGTGTTTTGCGTTTCAGTATCAAAAGCTGGTGTTAACCAGGAGTTAATTCGGTCTAAAATTTTTGGCTCGATGTGTATCATAAATTTAGTTTTTATCCTTACAAAAATAAGAAATTCAGTTGTTGTTATAGGGTTATTATCAGTTAATTTAGAGGGGGCTAATGATTATAAATTCAATTCGTCCTTAATCAGGTAACGTTTTTTATCTGCTCTATTGCGTAAAATAAGTTCGCCTAAAAAGCCAGCAACAAAAAATTGGGTGCCAATAATCATTGTGGAAAGTGCGATATAAAATTGAGGGCGTTGCGTAATTAATCTTCCGTAAGGATTAATGAACAATTTGTCTATCCCCAAATAAAAAGCAAATGCAAATCCAATCGCGAACATGATAACTCCCAGAGCCCCAAATAAATGCATAGGCTGTTTTCCGAAACGCGATAAAAACCAAATGGTAATTAAATCTAAAAAACCATGGATAAACCGATCCATACCAAATTTAGTTTCGCCATATTTTCTGGCTTGGTGCTGTACTACCTTTTCACCTATGTTGCTAAAACCCGCATTTTTTGCTAAAACAGGAATGTAACGGTGCATTTCGCCATTAACATCAATATTTTTTACAAGTGCTTTACGATACGATTTAAGTCCGCAATTAAAATCATGCAACTTTACACCTGATGTTTTTCTTGCAGCCCAATTGAAAAGTTTAGACGGTAGGTTTTTAGAAATAACAGCATCGTAACGTTTTTTTTTCCATCCAGAAACTAAATCAAAACCACCTGAGGTTATCATAGTGTATAATTCTGGAATTTCTTCTGGATTGTCCTGTAAATCGGCATCCATAGTAATAACTACTTCGCCTTCGGCTTTTGCAAAACCCGCATGAAGTGCTTGTGATTTTCCGAAATTTCTTAAAAATCGGATCCCTTTTACGTTTTTGTCTTTATTAGATAATTCAGAAATAATGTTCCAAGAATTATCGGTACTGCCATCATCAATAAAAATGATTTCATACGAAAACTGATTGGACTGCATCACTTTTGCAATCCAATTATGTAATTCAATTAAAGATTCTTCTTCGTTAAGTAGTGGTATAACTACGGATATATGCATTTATAGAGTTTCAAAATAAAGTTCAAAAATACTGAAATTATTCTGCCTCTGGGGGATTTTTTTTCATAACAGCTGCTACAATGAGACCAATTACTGTAAGTGGCAGTAAATAATTTATGGCTATACTTTGTATAACGTTGCCAATAGAAAAAAGATTTTCGGATTCCATTTTTTCAACAGTCTCATCAATTGTTTCAGTTGGAACGTTAAAACCTTCAAGTGTTTGAACTACTTTTTCGATAGCTTTATCCCTTAATATTTCAGAAGATTCAACATCGATAAAATTAAATAGGATGAAGGATACCAATGCGCTTATTAATAAACCAATTAAAATGGTAATGAAGTAGGATGTAAATGCACCTTTGAATGTAATATATCCATTAAAAAACCTTTTTGTATTTACTATTGCAATAATTCCAAAAACTATCATAATTATATATAATGAAATACCATAAACTGCATTAACAAATAGACCAATGTCAACAGCATATGTAATAATTGTTAATAAAGCTAATGCTACACCCAAGTACAACCCATAATTAGTAGCAATCGATTTTAAAGAATTTTCCATTATATTTATTTTTTTAGTGATTAGCTGGTTTGTTAGTGTTTAAAGATATTAAAACGTTACATATTATATGAAAATAAAATATAAAATGTATTGTGAATTTATAAAAAATACTTAAATTTGCACCTCTAAAAAAATAAGATTTAAAGCGTAAAAGCGATGAAAAAAGATATACACCCAGAAAATTATAGAATTGTAGCGTTTAAAGATATGTCTAACGACGATGTGTTCTTAACAAAATCTACAGCAAATACAAGTGAAACTTTAGAAGTTGATGGTGTTGAGTATCCACTAGTGAAAATGGAGATTTCAAGAACGTCCCATCCTTTTTATACGGGTAAATCTAAATTAATAGATACTGCAGGACGTATTGATAAGTTCAAAAATAAGTACGCTAAGTTTAAAAAATAAACTTGGTATCACTATAATATAATGAAGCCTTTCAATTTTTATTGAAGGGCTTTTTTATTGTCTGTTTTTAAACTACTTTTGATATATAATTTTGTTAAAGTTGTTGTGCTTCACTTCTAACTTCTAACTTCTAACTTCTAACTTTAAAATGAACTACATTCTTTTTGACGGCCCTTCTAGAAATAATCTATTACCATTTACATATACAAGACCAGTAGCCGATATTCGTGTTGGAATTTTAACTATTCGCCAAAAATGGGAATCCTATCTTGAAACGACTACAACTACGGTTACAGAGGATTATTTATCTGAAAAATTCCCAATGGTTGAAATGGAAGAAAATGTAATGATTAATGCGTCATACCTTCCAAATATGGAGTTAGTTGAAATGGTAAAGGATTTAAAACAAAACCAAGCTATTTTTAAAGATGAAGATGTTATTGCGTTTTATGCAGAAGAAGGACAAGAGGATATTGATTTTGAAAACTACCAAGCTATCGAGTTTGCTCAAGATATCATAATAATAGAAAACACTTGGGATATTTTTTCAAAAAACGGAGCAGCCATTCGGGAAGATTTTAGCTTAATTACTAAGGATAGAACATCGCAACCTATTCCTTCAAGCAATAACATTATAGCGCCGGAAAATATTTTTATTGAAAAAGGCGCAAAATTAGAATTCACAACACTAAACGCCAGTGGTGGGCCCATTTATATTGGTAAGAATGCTGAAATTATGGAAGGTTCCATGATACGCGGGCCTTTAGCGTTATGCGAAAGTGCGGTTATTAAATTAGGCGCAAAAATTTATGGACCAACAACAATAGGACCTGTCAGTAAGGTTTGCGGCGAGGTTAGTAATTCGGTGATTTTTGGTTATTCCAGCAAAGGTCATGATGGTTATTTAGGAGATTCCGTTTTGGGAGAATGGTGTAATTTAGGAGCAGATACCAACAATTCAAATCTAAAAAACAACTATGCTGAGGTTCGCTTATGGAATTACCAAACTGAAGGTTTTGCTAAAACCGGTTTGCAATTTTGTGGCTTAATGATGGGCGACCATAGTAAATGCGGCATCAATACCATGTTTAATACGGGCACCGTTGTTGGCGTTAGCGCAAATATTTTTGGAAGCGGCTTTCCAAGGAATTTCGTGCCTAGTTTTAGCTGGGGAGGAAGTGGTGGATATACCACATATTTAACCAAAAAAGCATTTGAAGTAGCCAAAGTTGTTATGGCTAGACGAAAACTAGAACTCACAGAACAAGACGAGGCTATATTAGAACACGTTTTTGAAGACACTAAAAAATTTAGACGAGAGTAGATTGGTTTACAGTCTCGGTCTCAGTCTCAGTTGCACTATTTTTTAATCCGTGCAAATCCGTGAAATCCGTGTCTTCTTTCTCTTTGAGTCTCTGCGTTTCTTAGTGAAACTCCGTGTAATAGCACCTACAGTCACAGTTACGGTCTCGACGGAAGTTAAATCTTAATTACAGCTTTCTTAAAGTAATAGTCTCATTTCTAAAGGGTTTGATGTAAACGTGTGCAAAACATTTGTATATTTGTAATGCAAATCCCTCGACATGCTTAAATCTGTACTTTGTATTTCTTTGTTATTATTAGGAAGTTTTGGATTTTCCCAAGATCCAAAATACCAAGTTAAAAATGTAAATATCAATAATGAATATCCTCATTTTGGTATTATGCACACCAATGGAAATCAAATTGTTTTCACATCATATTTGCTAAATAGAAAAGGCAAGGTTAAAGTCGCTTTTAGTGGCGAAGGCATACTTACCGTTTACAAAGGTACTATTAACGAGGAAGGCGATATTTTAAACGTCGCCAAAATTGCAATCGACCCCAATGCCGAATTAGGCAGTATTACAAGTGCAACTTTAAGCCCAGATGGAAATCTTATTTATATTACTACAGCATATACTTCTAAAAACAGACCTAAGGGAGATTTCAATAAAGCAAATTTTCACATTGAAGTAGGTGAGTTTAAAACAGGCGTTGGTTTTACAAATTTTAAAGTCCTGCCATTTTGTAAGCCCCGATTTTCTTATGCACATCCTTCTTTAAGTGCTGATGGTAAAACATTATATTTTACTGCCAATGTTAAAGGAGGTAGGGAAACTACCAAAGGTGGTTCAGATATTTTTAAAGTTGAAGTTTTAGAAAATAATACCTTCGGAAAGATTAAAAATTTAGGATCTAGAGTAAACTCATATAGTCGAGAAATGTTTCCAACAATTAGCGCTGATAACACATTGTATTTTTCGTCAAATAATTCTAAAGGCTTAGGAGGTTATGATATCTATAAAAGCAAAATGAAAGCAGATGGCACTTTTGCCAAAGCTGAAAAACTACCAAAACCATTCAATAGCACTAAAGATGATTTTTCTTTGATTATGTTTCCCGATGGAACGTCTGGCTATTTCGTTTCTAAAAGACCTAAAGGGCAAGGCGATGATGATATTTATTATTTTATTGTTGAGTAATATTTATATATGATTGGATCAATATGCGTCTATTTTATAGGGAAATATTTTTTTAAGTTGGCTAGAGCATATAATCAAAATAAGGTGTTGTACACTTTTCTTGGTATTCTGTCTTTCTATATCGGAAGTTTGTTTTTGGGAGGTGCCGTATTTTATTATTTTATAGGAGATTTTAATTATCGAGGTGGTGATATATTCTTTTCATTATTGAACGTTGGGGTTTTAAAGATGCCATTTGGAATTGGGTTGGCTTGTTTGTTTCATTATCTGTTAGAAAATCATTGGAGAAAAGTGAATGCTATTATTGAAGATGAAATAGAGGATATTGGCAAAAGCTCAGAAATTAACTAGTGTTAATTCGGGAAATTCTTGTCTTTCTTCACATACCTCAAATCCAACAAATTTATCGGGTTAATCCCTAATCCTTTTACATTTTTTCGAGTAAACCGAACCACTTCATCATAGAACAAAGGCACCATAATAGCATGTTCCATGGCTATAGAATCAATTTTAGTATATAAATGTTTTCTCTTTTCAATATCAGAAATGGTAAAAGCTTTATTGTAAAGACTATCAACCATATCATTTTTAAAATGAAAATAGTTAGAACCATCAGGCGTAAAGTTTTTACTGTAAAATATGGATAAATAATTTTCAGCATCTAAATAATCTGCTACCCAAGAACTTCTAAACATATCAACCTTTCCGCTAGAACGAGAAGATCTTAAAGTAGCTTCGGGCATGACATCTACATTGATTTTTAATCCTGATTTTTGTAATTCCCGTTGAATAAATTCACAAAAACTGAGGTAATTACTGGAAGTTACCAATGTAATTTGGGGATTGGCAATACCGCTTTCTTTTTTAAATTGCTCAATAAGTTGTTTTGCTTTTTTAGGTTGATAGGTAAAGCCAATAGACTTACTGTGTCCGGGAAGGCCGATAGGGATAAAACCGCCGTTGGCAGGATTCCCGATGCCATTCCTCAGGTAAATCATCATCTTTTTTCTATCAAAGCCATAATTAATAGCTTTTCGAATGAGTTTGGATTGTATTTCGGGAGTTTCAGAATCCAGATAAAAACCTAAATATTCAGAGTTTAAATAAGGTCCCCGATTCATAGTAATAGATTCGGCATAAGAAGCTCTTAAACGTCCGTCGGCAGTTAACAGTTCATCTTTATAAGAAGCATCCAACCCTGATAAGTAATCAATATTTCCTTGTGCAAACTGTAAAAACTCACTTTGTTTATCGGGTAAAAATGTTAACGCGATAGCCTCTAAATATGGTAAACTATTTCCTTGGTCATCTTTCTCAAAATAATTTTCGTTGCGTCTAAAAACCAGTTTTATGTTTTCTTCCCAACGTTTAAATTTAAAAGGCCCTGTGCCAATGGGGTGCGAACGAAATTCATTGCCATAATGTGCAACCACTTCTTCTGGAACAACCGAGCAGTATTTCATGGTCAACAAACCAATAAAAGCAGGGAAAGGTTGTGTTAGGGTAATTTCAAAAAGTGTGTCATTTATTGCTCTAAAATCATCAACTTTATTTAAGACCCAACTTCCAGAAGCTGCAACTTTTTCATCTCGCAATCGGTTTAAGCTATATGCAAAATCCTTTGCAACAACGGCTCTTGTTGAATCTTTTCCAAATAAATGGTGTTTATGAAAATAGACATCGTTTCTTAAGGAAAATGTGTATTTGCGTCCATCTTCAGAAATCGTCCAATTTTTGGCAATACAGGGTAAAATATTCAATTCCTCATCTAACTGAACCAACCCATTAAAAAGTTGATTACAAACCGAATTATCCTGCAAGGTTCTTGAAAACGCAGGGTCTAGCGTGTTTATGTTTGCAAATTCATTGTACCGAAAAACAAGATGGTCTTTATTTGAATTTTTGTCTTTTCCGCAGGAAATAAATAAAAGAGTGATACAACCAACTGATAAATAGGTAATTATTTGATGCTTTATACGTTTTATCATATAAGTTATTAGTTGTAAATTTGCAATCTTTTAGCAGTAAAGATAATTTTTAAAAGATCCTGAAACAAGTTCAGGATGAAAATATAATGAACAAAAAAGTCGCATTTTACACATTAGGTTGCAAACTGAATTTTTCAGAAACTTCTACTATTGCAAGAAATTTTACAGGCGAAGGATTTAGTCGCGTTGATTTTTCTGAAAAAGCAGATATTTATGTGATTAATACTTGCTCTGTAACCGAAAATGCTGATAAACGTTTTAAAACCATTGTAAAACAAGCACAAAAAGCAAATCCTGAAGCTTTTGTTGCAGCAGTAGGTTGTTATGCGCAATTAAAACCTCGAGAATTGGCTGATGTAAACGGTGTTGATTTAGTGTTAGGTGCCACCGAGAAATTCAAAATCACAGATTATTTAAACGATTTATCCAAAAATGATTTTGGAGAAGTACACTCCTGTGAAATAGAAGATGCCGATTTCTATGTTGGATCTTATTCTATCGGAGATAGAACCAGAGCTTTTTTAAAAGTGCAAGATGGTTGTGATTATAAATGCACCTATTGTACAATTCCGCTAGCACGAGGTATTTCTCGAAGTGATACCATGGCAAATGTTTTGGAGAATGCACGAGAAATTTCAAAACAAAATATTAAGGAGATTGTTCTTACTGGCGTTAATATAGGCGATTACGGAAAAGGAGAGTTCGGTAATAAAAAACATGAGCACACGTTTTTAGATTTAGTGACCCAACTTGATAAGGTAGAGGGTATTGAGCGTTTAAGAATTTCATCTATAGAGCCTAATTTATTAAAAAATGAAACCATAGATTTGGTGTCTCAATCTAGAGCTTTTGTGCCTCATTTTCATATTCCGTTGCAATCTGGGAGCAACGCCATTCTTAAGAAGATGAAACGTCGTTACATGCGGGAGTTGTATGTAGATCGGGTTTCAAAAATAAAGGAAGTCATGCCACATGCCTGTATTGGGGTGGATGTTATTGTAGGTTTTCCTGGAGAAACAGATGCACATTTTCTAGAGACGTATCATTTTTTAACGGAATTGGATATTTCATATTTACATGTGTTTACATATTCTGAAAGGGATAATACAGAGGCTGCGTCTATGGATGGTGTGGTATTGAAGGGTGTAAGAAGTAAGCGCAGTAAAATGTTGAGAGGATTATCTGTTAAAAAACGTCGTGCGTTTTATGAAAGTCAGATAGGAACAACTAGAACTGTTTTGTTTGAAAGCGAAAACAAGGAAGGTTATATTCACGGATTTACTGAAAACTATGTAAAGGTTAAAAGTCCTTGGAATCCAGAACTAGTGAATACTTTGTATGAGGTTGAATTGACTGAAATTGATAAGGACGGTTTGGTGCGATTTGAGTTTGTGAAATCATTAGTGCTATAAAATAAAAAAAGCCTAAAGCGTTAACTTCAGACTTTATATTTTTCTAACGTCTAACGTCTAACGTCTCACTTAGTTATATCCTAACGCCAACAGGAAGCATGCGTTTATATTTTCTATTACCTCTTACAAACTTAGCAATAGATGGACATGTAGGCATTACGCTTAAATTACGTTCTCCAATTTGTTCAAATACAGCCGATAAAAATTCTTTTTGAAATCCTTCATCTTCAATCCCTTCAGGAATTATCAATTTGGTTAAAAAAATCTTTCGTTCTTGCAAAGAATATTCAATTATTGCCAAATGGTCATCAATTTTTATTTCAAATTGACGTAAAAAATCATTGTCAATTAATTCTGCAGTTTCAACCATGGTAAATTTTGTTTTATTTCTTAGAAATCTAAAAATAGTGAGTACTATTTCTCTAACTTTGTGCAAAAGTACAAAAAAAAATTGATAATGTAATTAATTTTAAGGTTAAAACCTTATGAGTCAAGAGATAATACATGTTTATTTAATGCCGGGAATGGCTGCTAGCCCTTTAATCTTCGAGCATATAAAATTGCCCAAAAATCAATTTAAAATTCATTTATTAGAGTGGTTTGTTCCTGTGAAAAACGAATCGTTAAGCGATTATGCACAAAGGATGGCCAAACATATCAAACATGAAAACATTGTGTTACTAGGTGTTTCCTTTGGAGGTGTGTTGGTTCAAGAAATGTGTAAATATGTTAGTGTAAAAAAGCTCATTATCGTTTCTAGTGTAAAATCTGTTTCGGAATTACCAAAACGAATGCATATCGCCAAAACAACTAAAGTCTATAAATTGTTGCCAACACGATTGGCGAGTAGTGTGGACTTATTTGCAAAATACGCTTACAGTAATAAAATCAAAAAGCGATTGAACCTTTACAAAATGTATTTATCGGTTAGCGATAGTAAATATTTAGATTGGGCAATAGAGCAGATGTTACATTGGGGCCAACAGAAATGCACTTCGGAAATTATCCATATTCACGGTGATAAAGATGCTGTTTTTCCCATTAAAAATATTTCGAATTGCATAACAGTAAAAAATGGGACTCATGCCATGATTATCTACAAATACAAGTGGTTCAATGATAATTTACCACGTATAATTTTAGAAAACTAAGAAAAAATTTTACCTTTAAACCAAACTTATTAAAGATGAAGACCATAGAAAAATTATTGGCGCTTGTGGGATTACTAAGTTTATGTTTGTTATTTACGTATGCCCTCCAAGACGCACCTACCGATGAAAATTTCGAAAAGAAATTAATTAATGACTATAATGTGTATGCATTACAAATCCCAGAAAATTTAGCATTTGCTGGAGAGCCCATGCCGCTTAAAAATCCAGACATTTTAGAGCGTATGGATCGCGAGCTTTTGGTAAATACGTATTGGCAATCTAACGGATTACTAATGTTTAAACGCGCTAAAAAGTACTTTCCTATTATAGAGCCTATTTTGGCAAAACATGGTGTGCCAGACGATTTTAAATATCTGGCAGTTATAGAAAGTGGCTTAACCAATGCGGTTTCGCCTGCTGGAGCTAGAGGTGTTTGGCAAATTATGCCTGCTACGGGCAGGGAAAATGGCTTAGAAGTAAATAAGAATGTTGATGAACGTTATAATTTGGAAAAAGCAACAGAAGTAGCTTGCAAGTATCTGTTGGAAGCTAAAAGTAAATTAGGCTCATGGACATTGGCAGCTGCTGCTTACAATGCTGGAAATGCTGGAGTCTCAAGACGCTTAAAAGAACAAAATGTAACCAATTATTACGATTTGTTGTTAGGCGAAGAAACGGGACGTTATCTGTTTAGAATTGTGGCACTTAAAGAAATATTATCTCACCCAGATAAATATGGTTTTAATTTTAGAGAGAAAGATTTATACTCTAATGTACCAACATTTAAAATTGAAGTAGATACAGCCGTAACCGATTTTACAAAGTTTGCCGAAAAATTTGGCGTTAACTACAAGATTTTAAAATTGCACAACCCTTGGTTGAGAGAACCGCATTTGAATAATAAATCCAGAAAGGAGTATTTAATTGAAATTCCCAAAGAAGGCTATTATAATTAAGAGGTCATGTTAGACTATCTTAAAGATAATTACTGGAATATCTTAATTATACTCAATTATGTTATAGCGATATCCGCAGTTATAACCGTAGTACTTAAAAACATAAACCCGACCAAAACATTATCCTATATCATCGTTTTGGTCTTTTTTCCTTTTTTAGGGTTGCTTGTATATTACCTATTTGGGCAAGAATATCGAAAAAATAAAATCTTCAGTCGAAAGCATGTTCTTAATCAGACTACCATTAAATCAATTAACGAAGAATTGGAATTTGATAACAAGGATGTACGTCGAGTAGATGACTATCTTGACAATAAGGTAAAATTAGTGCAGCTTCTTTATAGCAATGAAAATTCGCCATTAACATTGTGTAATGAAATTGCTATTTTAAAAAACGGTAACGAGAAATTTGACTTTCTGATTAAAGATTTAAAGGCCGCTAAGCATCACATTCATCTTGAATATTATATTATTGAAGATGATAACATCGGAACAAAAATACTGGATATTTTATGCGCTAAATCTAAAGAAGGCATAAAAGTAAGGCTTACTTATGATGATGTTGGAAGTAAGTTATCTTCCGGTATGAAACGAAAGCTAAACGATTCTGGAGTAAGTCATTTTCCATTTATGCCCGTGTTATTTTCAAGTTTCACAGGAAAAATGAATTACAGAAATCATCGTAAAATTGCAGTTATAGATGGGAAAATTGCATATGTAGGTGGTATCAATATTTCCGATGAATATGTAAATAATGAGAATAATCCTATCTTTTGGAGAGATACCCATTTAAGACTTGAGGGAGAAGCCGTTAAATCATTGCAAATTAATTTTTTTACCACTTGGGATTTTGTTTCAAATGAAAAACTAAAAATTCACACCTCTTATTTTCCAGAAGTCACTTGTAAAAATAATGTCGGAGTACAAATTGCTGCAAGTGGTCCCGATACAGATTGGGCAAATATCATGGAAGCTATTTTTACAGCTATAACTACCGCTGAAGAGTATGTATATATTACCACACCTTATTTTGTACCGAATGACCAGATAATAACGGCACTCCAAGTAGCATCAAAAAGTGGGGTAGATGTTAGGTTGATAATCCCAAAAAATTCTGATTCGTGGGTCGTAAAACATGCCACAAATTCATATTTAGAACATTTATTGGAAGCCGATATTAAAGTCTATCGTTATACAAAGGGTTTTATTCATGCGAAAACTATGGTTGTAGATGATATTTTCTCAACTGTTGGCACTTCAAATATGGATTACAGAAGTTTCAATATTAATTTTGAGGTCAATGCTTTTATTTATGATATTGAAAACAGTAAAATTTTGAAAGAGCATTTCTTGGGTGATTTGGAACATTGTGAACCAATTGATCAAAAACGATGGGTAAACAGACCTAAAATCGAAAAATTTAAAGAATCGTATTGCAGACTGTGGTCGCCATTAATTTAACTATAATGAAAAAGAGATTAGCATTTATCATAGTATTAATTTTTACAGTTCCTGTTTTTTCCCAAACGGAAGATTCATCTATTATATTGGAAACCGAAACGGGTAAAATTGAAGGCACATTAGTAATGCCTTTAGCTTCAAGCAAAATTCCTGTTGTATTAATAATTGCAGGGTCGGGACCAACCGATAGAGATGGGAACAATCCAATAATGAAAAACAACAGCTTAAAAATGTTAGCTGAAGCGCTTGGTAATCATGGAATAGCATCAGTTAGATATGATAAAAGAGGCATTGCTGAAAGTAAAAAAGCAGCTTTGAGCGAAAGTGATTTAAGGTTTGAAGATTATATTAAAGATGTCGAAAGTTGGATTGATACATTAAATCAAAATGAAAAATTTTCAGAACTAATTATTGCTGGCCATAGTGAAGGTGCTTTAATAGGACTGATAGCTTCACAAAGTAAGAATATTTCAAAATATATTTCCATATCTGGTGCGGGAGAACCGGCCGGAACTATTCTTAAAGCACAATTAAAATCCCAGCCCGATTATATTTTAAACCCATCTCTATCAATACTGGAAAAACTAGAGAAAGGCGAACATGTTGCGAATGTGCCCAAGATGCTCTACTCGCTTTTTAGACCAAGCGTTCAACCTTATATGATATCTTGGTTTAAGTACAATCCTCAAGAAGAAATGGCGAAATTAGATAAACCAATATTGATTATTCAAGGCACAACCGATATTCAAGTGAGTGTTTTGGATGCTGAAAAATTAGCTACATCGAATAAAAAAGCACAGTTGAAAATAATTGAAGGCATGAACCATATTTTAAAGAATTCGGAATTAGATAGAGCGAAAAACTTGGAAACTTATAATAATCCCAGTTTGCCTTTGAAAGAAGAGTTGGTGGCTTTATTGATTGATTTTATAAAGAATTGAAGGTTTAAAGCAATTGTAATACTTAATTAAGTTGAGTATCATGCAAAATACTGTGCTAAATGGACAAATCATTGTAAATTAAAATTTCGTAAATTTGATTATAAAGAAAATATTTTAATGAAACAACGATTTTATCTTGACACTTCAGTTTTTGGCGGAGTATTTGATAAAGAATTTGATGAGTTTACATTGCAATTATTTGAGAGGATTAAACTCGGAAAAATTATTTGCATATATTCTGAATTGTTAGAAACGGAACTGGTAAAAGCACCAAAAAAAGTAATAGAATATTTTAAAGACTTACCAAAAGAGAGTTTAGAAAAAGTTGAAATCACGGACGAAACCCTAACCCTCGCAATGAAATATGTTGATGAAAAAGTGGTTGGAGCGACAAGTTTTGATGATTGTATCCATATAGCGACAGCCACTATTTATAGAGCGGATATTTTAGTAAGTTGGAATTTTAAACATATCGTGAACGTTTATAGAATACGGGGCTATAATTCAATAAATTTAAGAATGAATTATCCAACATTGGAAATACGTTCGCCAAAAGAAATTATCGATTATGAAAACTAAAGAAGAAAATCAAAAGAAAGAGTTTGATACGGTAAAAACATTTCGAAAAATCAAAGATAGAATTTCAAAAGACTTGCAAGGAATGAGTTTTGAGGAAATTAAGGAATATTTAAAAAAAGAAAGCTCGAAATTACGGGCTGAATAGCACATTACAAAGCAAAAATATTTATAATATTTGTTTGTTCTAGTTTATTTATAAATCCTGAATCATCGGGGCGGGTGGAATCAGGTAGAGCGAAAAACTTGGAAACTTATAATAATCCCAGTTTGCCTTTGAAAGAAGAGTTGGTGCCTTTATTGATTGAACTTACAATTTTATAAAAAGCTAAAACTTAGAATTACCTTCCTTGCCTTTGAAACCTAGCAGAACTAATTGCGCCATAATGTTGATTTGGCCCTACGGTTTGTTTCATATTTTGCTTCATTATCTTAATTTGTTCACTCAACATACCTTGTTTATCCAGTTTTTGAGCCTCAGACAATAATTTTTGTGCTGCGCTTAGAAAACTATATATTCAATTTCTACAGTTCTATTTGTTCTAGATAAGAAGTAAATAGTGTTATTTTTTTTGTGTCCTTAATATGAAACAAAAACGGTTCTACATCCTTTGCCATATCTTCCATGTTTATGGTGTTGCATTTTTCTATTATTTGTGCTTTAAGTTCTTCCGGATTTTCAATTCCAGTTTTATAATGTAAATAAGAATAATTGGGAGTTATGTTTTGTCCTAGTAAGAATACTATATCAAAAAAGTCTCTCCCTTTGTTTCTTTTTCTGTTTAAAACAGCGTAGAATTTTTGAGAAAGCAGTAAGTTTTTAGGTGTTGCATTTATTTGGGTAAATACATCAAATTTGTTCAGGATAGGTTGGTCTGGTTTATAAGCAAAATTATGAGGCTCTGTGTCTAACTGAATTAAAATTTTTTCTTCCCTATGGTTTGTTAACCCTTCATTGTAAAGTAATTCAGGAAAACGTATGTAGCAATGGTATGCGCCTTTATGTACATTGCGCATTTCAACGAGATAACCTAACTGTCCTAGTTCTTTATGTATAGTGTCGGTAATGCTTGCAAAATCATCTTTAGTTAGGTTGAAATTATCAAAGTCTAAATTTTCAGAAAATCTTGTGTTATTGTGCACAATACGTAAACAAGTGCCTCCCAAAAATGATAGCTTGTTGCTAAACTCGCTATTAAATAGTATTTCCAGAATCTTGTATTGTAAATACTCCCTAAGGATAAAGCGTTCGTAAGCCTGTAAGTTGTTTGGATAATAGCTTTTTATGTCTTTTATATTAAGCATTAAGTAAGTTTTTAAATAGTGCTATGCGTTTATCTAAAGTTTTAGAATTAAAGATGCGTTGGTATTGTTTTAGAACATTAAAATCTATTTTTTCCTGTATCTGAAGCATATTAAACCTCATGGCTTCAATGTCAATTTTTGTGTTAAGCGTATTCATATAAAAAAAATCGAGTATGGCCTTTTCGGCATCCGCTATTTTTATGGGATAGCGGTCTGTTTGTTTAAGTTTGTAGCCAAAAAAGAGAGAACTTTTTATGTGCTTATATTTAAACGCAGTAACTTTAGTATCGTAATTTGTTGTGTTTCTGGTGCTTATGGAGTATGTTGTAAAAACGCCCTCGGGTATAAAACCATAATAGGCTAAAGCACTTTGTAAGGAGACATAAGATGGTGCATAAATTTTATTCGCAGCAAAGTAGAGAAAATGGTCATTTATTTTTTGTTCGCTAAAATAATAAAACCCACGTTTTATTTTGGTGATATACCCTTTTTGTTGCCATTCCACAAGGCGTCTATTATCAAAATTTGGGTGCCGTTTTTTTATATCTTTTACAGAAAAGATAGTAAACGGCTTCATGGTCTTTTCAAAGTCTAAGTATTTCATTTTATATTAAAAGAGTGTTAAAAATAACATTTTTTTAATATAAAACAAAATTATTCTGCGTTATGAGTGTTAATAATTTCAAACTTAAGACCAACCTGATAGAGATGCGTAAATAAGCCATTTACGGGAAACAATGCTTTTAAAGATATTGAGGAATTCCAAAAAAACAGGACAGTTATTACTTCGAATTTACTAACTTTAAATTTCAATTTTTAAGAATGAAAGTGTATAAATCAAAAATAAGCTATGGCTTTTTGCTTGGCGTCTTCATTTTCTTTGGCATCATAAGTTATTTTAACATATTTAGTAATGATTCAAGTTTAAGAGGTGTGATAATTGTCTCTTTAATTCATTTATTACCCCTTTTGTTCTTAATCTATACATTTTATAATACAGATTATACAATAGAAAATAATACCTTGAAAATAAGAAGCGGTTTCATATTTAAAAAGAATTTGGAAATAGATAAGATCACATCAGTTTCAAAAACTAATTCTCTTTTATCATCTCCAGCAGCATCTTTGACCGATAGAATAGAATTGAAATTTGGGGAGTACAATTCAATAATTGTATCTCCGAAAGAGAAAATGGAATTTATAGAAGAATTATTAAGTGTGAATCCGAATATTATAAACAACTTAAAAGCTTAGTATTATCTGCCTCTTCTTTTTTGAGCCCGAGCAGAACCACCTGCGCCATAATGTTGATTTGGGCCTACAGCTTGTTTCATATTTTGCTTCATCATCTTAATTTGCTCACTCAACATGCCTTGTTTATCCAGTTTTTGAGCCTCAGACAATAATTTTTGTGCTTCTTGTTTTCTGCGTTTAGAAAACGCAATGCCCGCAAGGTTTAATTTCGCCATTGCCATATCATGATCCATGGATAAACCTAATGACACCGCATTTTTAAAGTACTTTTCAGCTTCATTCATATTATCTTGCATTACCATAATACCATGGAGATAATTATAATATCCCTGTTGTTTTGTTACTAAAGCCGCTTCAGGGTTTTTAATTTTATCCAACCATTTTTTCGCTCCTGCAAAATCTTGTTTACGTAACCTTAAGAAAGCAAGCAGTATGAATTCATTTTTAAAATAAAGAAATATAAAAATTCCTGATAACAAAATAAGTGAAATACCATTTCCTATATTACCCTCAGTAAATTGATAAACCGCATAGGCTATAATTCCAGCAGCTATAATTAACTTTATAATTTTATTGTACATTTTGTTGTTTATTTTACGATTTTGGGCTGTTTTCCATAGAAAAACCACCCTTTTTATTTCGAATTGCAAAGAAACTAAATTTTTCTCTGAACTGGTTTAAACTTTTTGTGTTTAACAGGAAAAATATATAAAAACAGTAAGTTGTTAATTTTAGTGATTTTTGAAAATCTTTAGATTTTTCTAGTCGTGCAATCATTTTAAACAATCATCTCACAAATTTTAACTAGCTTATTCGTGCCAATTATTAAAATTCGTGGCCAAAAAAAAAGTAACGTTGATTATAATGAGCCCGTGATATATAGGAGAACTTGAAGTTGTTAGTTCATTTTTTAACACCCTAAAAAAGTTTAAATTACTTCTGTTAAAAAAAAGTTCAAAATAGGTTTGTGAAATAAAAAAGCTTTGTATATTTGCCCCCAGTTTTGACTACGGGTCAAAAATTTCAGAAAAATTACTATTCAGATTTAAAAACATAAGACAATGCCAAAAAGAACGTTTCAGCCATCAAAAAGAAAGAGAAGAAACAAACACGGTTTCAGGGAAAGAATGGCTTCTGCCAATGGTAGAAAAGTACTTGCTAGAAGAAGAGCAAAAGGAAGAAAAAAATTGTCTGTTTCAACTGAATCTAGACATAAGAAATAATGATTAACAATTGTTGATAATTAAAAGGTGTTACTTAACGGTAACGCCTTTTTTTATATCTACTGATGACTATTTTTGTAAAAAATTGAAATTCAACATATAACCAGTAAAAATGCCGAAAAATCCAAAACTAAAATCGATACTAATTATTGGCTCAGGTCCTATTATAATTGGACAAGCATGCGAATTTGATTATTCAGGAACTCAAGCATTACGTTCGCTTAGAGAAGAAGGAATAGAAACGATTTTGATCAATTCTAATCCTGCAACCATCATGACAGATCCTTCTATGGCAGATCATGTTTATTTGTTGCCCTTGACTACAAAATCGATCATTCAAATTTTAAAAGACCATCCGCAAATTGATGCTGTTTTACCAACAATGGGTGGACAAACCGCATTGAATTTATGTATTCAAGCCGATGAAAAAGGGATTTGGAAAGATTTTGATGTTGAAATCATTGGTGTTAATATTGATGCCATAAATATTACCGAAGACAGAGAACAATTTAGGGAATTGATGCTTAAAATTGGTATTCCAATGGCGCCACAGGCTACTGCCAATTCTTTCTTAAAAGGTAAGGAAATTGCCCAGGAATTTGGGTTTCCTTTAATCATTAGGGCCTCTTTTACTTTAGGTGGCGCAGGTGCTTCATTTGTTTACAAAGAGGAAGAATTTGATGAATTATTAACCCGTGGATTAGAGATTTCCCCAATTCATGAAGTGATGATTGATAAAGCCTTAATTGGCTGGAAAGAGTATGAGTTAGAGTTACTTAGAGACTCAAATGATAATGTTGTTATTATTTGTTCTATAGAAAACATGGATCCAATTGGGATTCATACAGGAGATTCCATTACTGTTGCCCCAGCAATGACCTTAAGCGATAAAACCTATCAGAAAATGCGCGATATGTCCATTCATATGATGCGTAATATTGGGGATTTTGCCGGTGGATGTAATGTACAGTTTGCCATTTCTCCAGATGAAAAAGAAGATATCATCGCTATTGAGATAAACCCTCGTGTATCGCGCTCTTCGGCATTGGCGAGTAAAGCTACTGGATATCCAATTGCAAAAATTGCAGCCAAATTAGCATTGGGGTACCATTTAGATGAATTGAAAAACCAAATTACAAAATCAACTTCGGCATTATTTGAGCCTACTTTAGATTATGTGATTGTTAAAATTCCACGTTGGAACTTTGATAAGTTTGAAGGATCGGATAGAAGATTAGGATTGCAAATGAAATCTGTTGGAGAGGTTATGGGAATTGGTCGTTCTTTTCAGGAAGCACTTCATAAAGCAACACAATCTCTTGAAATTAAGCGAAACGGATTAGGAGCAGATGCCAAAGAAAACAAGAATTACGATCAGATTATAGAAAAACTCACCAATGCGTCATGGGACAGGGTGTTTATTATTTATGATGCTATTGCAATGGGAATTCCATTAAGTAGAATTCATGAAATTACAAAAATTGACATGTGGTTTTTAAAGCAATATGAAGAGTTACATTTCTTGCGAAACGAAATTTCAACTTTCACTATTGATACTATTGATAAGGAATTATTGCTTGAGGCGAAACAAAAAGGGTATGGCGACAGACAAATAGCGCACATGTTGGGTTGTTTGGAAAGTCAAGTATATTCTAAACGGGAAGAATTGGGTGTAAACCGGGTTTATAAACTGGTTGATACCTGTGCGGCTGAATTTGAAGCAAAAACACCTTATTATTATTCTACATTTGAAAGTGATATGGAAACTGTGGATGGTAAGCGTTATGCAGATAATGAAAGTATTGTTACAGACAAGAAAAAAGTAATCGTTTTAGGTTCTGGTCCAAATAGAATTGGTCAAGGTATTGAGTTTGATTACTGTTGTGTTCATGGGGTTTTAGCTGCCGCTGAATGTGGTTACGAAACCATCATGATAAACTGTAACCCTGAAACAGTTTCGACCGATTTTGATACTGCAGATAAGTTATACTTCGAACCTGTTTTTTGGGAACATATATATGACATCATCAAACATGAAAAGCCTGAAGGTGTTATTGTTCAGTTAGGAGGGCAAACAGCTTTAAAACTGGCTGAAAAATTAACGAAATACGGTATTAAGATTTTAGGCACCAGTTTTGAATCTCTAGATTTAGCTGAAGATAGAGGGCATTTTTCAAGATTGTTAAAAGAAAATAATATTCCTTATCCAGAATTTGATATTGCAACTACTGCAGATGAAGCTTCGGCAATTGCAGATCGATTAGACTTTCCAATCTTAGTACGTCCTTCTTATGTATTAGGAGGTCAAGGCATGAAAATCGTTATCAACAAAGAAGAGTTAGAAAAACATGTTGTTGATTTATTAAGTAGAATGCCAGGGAATCAATTACTGCTAGACCATTATTTAGATGGTGCAATTGAAGCTGAAGCTGATGCGATTTGCGATGGAGAGAATGTCTATATCATAGGAATCATGGAACATATTGAACCTTGTGGTATTCACTCAGGGGATAGTAACTCGTTATTGCCTCCTTTTAATCTAGGTGATTTAGTGATGCAACAAATTATAGACCATACTCATAAGATTGCATTGGCACTTAATACGGTAGGTTTGATAAATATTCAGTTTGCCATTAAAGACGATACGGTTTACATTATCGAAGCCAATCCAAGAGCTTCTAGAACGGTACCGTTTATAGCAAAAGCATATGGAGAGCCTTATGTAAATTATGCAACAAAAGTAATGCTTGGAGAGAAGAAGGTAACAGATTTTAATTTCCAACCAAAACTGGAAGGCTATGCCATTAAGCAACCCGTATTCTCGTTCAATAAATTCCATAATGTAAATAAGAAATTGGGGCCAGAAATGAAAAGTACCGGAGAAAGCATCTTATTTATTGACGGACTAAAAGATGACGCCTTTTACGATTTGTATTCTAGACGAAAAATGTACTTGAGTAAATAAGTATTTTAAGATTTTATCAAAAAGCCGCAATTTGCGGCTTTTTTTGTTTGCACAAATTAATAATAGTTTAGATTTATTTATGAAAGTCTATTCATCTAAAACCATGCAAAACAAGCATTTCAGCTGATATTTTTGCTTTTTGTGGATATTTTATAAAATTATGTCATATATTCGCTTTTTAAACTCTAATTAAACCTAACCAAATGAAAACCAAAAGCTACTTTTTATTGTTGATATTTTCAGTCGTTTTTTCAAATTTCTTTATGAATGCACAAACGCTGCAACCGGAAAATCCAGACTTTTGTGGTACTGATTTTTTACATAATCAAAACATGGATAATAATCCTTTGTATAAGGCAAGACACACAAAAGCCATGAAGTCCATACAAAAGATTAGCTCTCAAAAGAGAACACTAATAGGTGGCATTTTACAAGTGCCCGTTGTGATACATGTGATGCATAAGGGTGAGGCAATAGGCGTGGGTACTAACATTTCAGACGAAGATGTAAAGAACGGCCTTCGTTATTTAAATAATTATTGGAGAAAAGTAGCTGGTTCACAAGGTGATGGTGTTGGTGTAGATATGAAAATTGAATTTGTTTTAGCAGTTCAAGATGAAAATGGTAATTGTACCGATGGTATAGACCGTGTTGATATGAGTGGAGTGCCTGCTTATGTTAGCGATGGTGTAAGGTTGAGTGGTTCTACAGGTCTTCCAGATTATGATTCTTCTGGGGGTATAAATTCACTTAAAGAATACAGTATTTGGGATTCAAACGAATATTATAATGTTTGGTTGGTAGATGAAATTGATAATAAAAATTGTTCAAGTACAGGTCCATTTACCGCGGGATATGCATTATTTGCTTCTGCACATGGTCAACCCAATGATGGATCGGTGGTTTTAACTTGTACTTTTTTAAACGAATCTTCTTCAATATGGGCTCATGAAATGGGGCATGCATTTAATTTGCCGCATACTTTTAGTGGAGACGATAGTGGAACGAATTGTCCGAGTGGTGGTGACGATGGCATTGCTGACACACCAAAGCATATCAGAACACTAGCTTTTGGTAATACAATTTATAATGATTGTGATAATATGGACGCAAATGCTTGTGACCCTACTTTTGATGAAGAAATAAATCCAGATACCGGGTTTAGAAGGGATACAGGGACACGTCAGGATCATATGCATAACTATATGGATTACTCAGGTTGTACATCAGAGTTTACTGGTGGACAGAGGGCTGTAACTACGGCTGCACTTAACGGAGTTAGGTCTTCCTTTTTAACAAGTCCAGCTTTAACACCTCCTGCTCTTGCAACTGTATTTTTTACTTCTGATAAAACCAACGTATGCTTAGGCGAGTCTATAGAATTTACTGATGAATCAGCCTGTACTCCAAATTCATACACAAATAGTGGTTATGATAATGCATCCTTTTTGTGGACCATTGATAATGGTGTAGATGCACCATATACTTCAACTGTTCAAAGCCCTACCATTACATTTAATAATGCAGGAACTTATGATGTAACCCTTGCCGTAACAAACCCACAAGGAACTACGAGCTTAACAAAAATGGGAAGCATAAATGCTAGTTCTGGAGTTATAGCAGGAGCATCGGGATGCAACAATGTTACAAGCAGTAATGACGATGGCAATTTTGGTACTGGGGTAACTAATGTTTCATTTCATACTTTAAACAATGCAACTAGCACGTCTATACCTGTAAATCCTGTAATTCAAGATTTCACTTGTTCCAACAGCACTACGGTTAATGTAGGAACCTCTTATGATTTGGATGTTATTTATGAATCTATAAATGGCTTTTCGCAATATTTAGAAGTATGGATAGACTGGGATAATGATGGGGTGTTCCAAATCTCTAATAGTAATGGAGATAATGAACGCGTTTTAACTGATAATGTACCATCAGGTTCGGGAGGTTTTCATACCCCTTCTGGAAGTGTAACCCCACCCGCAACTGCAACCCTAAACACGTTGCTGAGAATGAGGGTTATTTCTAACGCTAGTGCAGTTCCTAGTGTTTGTGGAAACGGATTTGGGCAACGAGCAGACGATTACGGTGTTACCATAAAAGCAGCGTGCACACCGCCAACAGCAAGCATTACAAATAATAGTGGTGTTACAGTTTTAACCTGTATGGCACCTTCAATTAGCTTAACCGCAACAGGAGGCGTAAGTTATAGTTGGAATAACAATATGGGCATAACGCCTACAATTTCAGTAACCGAACCAGGAACATATACCGTAACTGTTACAGATTCAAATGGATGTACAGATGATGAAAGTATTGTAATTACTGAAAATAAACCGCTGCCAACAGCAGTAATAACAAATAATACTGGTACTACTGCTCTAACTTGCGATATAACTTCTATAAGCGTTACAGCTTCTGGAGGTGCTAGTTATAGTTGGGATAATGGATTGGGCAATAATGCTTCAGCATCTATCACGTCTATAGGAACTTATACGGTTACAGTAACAGCCGCAAATGGTTGTACAGATACTGAAAGTGTTGTTATAATTGATGCTGCTGTAGAACCCACAACTTGTATTCCTACAAGTTTTAATACTACCAATAACCCTAGTGGTTTTGGTCTTGGAGTTACCAATGTCTCTTTTAATACAATTGATAATGACACTAATTTGAGTATTCCTCCAAACGCCATAAATAATTTTATTTGCTCTGATAATACAACTCTTGATATAGGAACCTCATATGATTTAACTGTTGACTATACAACTTCAACAGTAAATACTGGCGCAGTATTTCTTGAAGTTTGGATTGATTGGGATAATAGCGGAGCCTTTGAAAGTTCTAATAGTAATGGTGAGAATGAGCAAGTATTAGTAGATGATATCGCGGCAGGTGCAACTGGTTCTCCTACTGTAAGTATTTCACCTCCTGCTACGGCTACATTGGGAACGTTATTAAGAATGCGTGTTATTTCTGAATATTTAGAATCTCCAACCTTATGTGGAGGTGGCTCTATTCAGAGAGCAGATGACTATGGGGTTACTGTAACAAACACTTTAAATTCTATAGATTTTGTAAAGTCCCAATTTAAAATTTATCCTAATCCAGTTGGAGATTATTTAACTATTTCATCGAAAAATAATTCTGAAATTAAAAGATTAGAGATTTTAGATATCACAGGAAAGCAACTAAATTCAAAAAAAATAGTGAATACTATTGAAGGTATTGATGTTTCAAAACTTCCAAGTGGATTTTACTTTTTAAAATTAAAAACGGATACAGCTAGTTTAATCTTCAAGTTTGTAAAGAAATAAGAAGATATAAATTATATATAAAAATAGCCGCTACATGCGGCTATTTTTATTTCTTTTTCATGCTAAAATCAAAACTGACTTCAATATCTTCTGCAATTTTACTACTCACTATTTTTGGGATTTTTATAGCATAGTCTGACGCTAAGGCTTTAAAATTTCCAGTAAAATTAATGAGGTCCCCTTCTTTGGTTATCTGAATTAAAACATCTTTAAGTTCCTTTGTTTTTCCATGGAAAGTTAATTTTCCACTAATTTTATAGGAGGTCTTTTCATTCAATTTAGAAACATCAAAATTTTCTATTTTTCCTTTGAATGTTGCCTTTGGATACATGTCAGATTCTGCGTAATTTTCATTAAAATGTTCTTCCATTAAGGCATTTTTAAATCGGAATCCTTTAACAAAAACCAAAGCAGCAAATTCTCCATTTTCTGTATTTATAATAGCTGTTACAGAATTATTGGACGCTTTAACTTCCTCAAAAGAAGGAACAGAAGCTTCAAAATTCACGGTCCCGGTTTTTGTAATGTACTTGGTTTGCGAATATGTGTTTAGACATAATAATATACAGAGGTATAGTAGCTTTTTCATTTTATTGTTTTTATAAGTAAGTACAAATACGCTGCCAAGTTTAGTTTTCTAACAAACCATCAGCTTTCCATTGTTCAATTTGAGCTCTTAAATCAGCGTTTATTTGTCCGCTTGGAGGCATTGGATTAGAAGCGCTATTAACTCGGGCAATAATTCGGTCGATTCTATTTTTTACATCATCAAAAGTGGTTAAAGAAAACGGTGCTCCATTTGTAGGAGTGTTACCATGGCATTGGGTGCAATTATTATCAATAATAGATTTAGTGTCGTCGAGGTAGGTAACTTTTTCCGCAGGCATTTGTCCTTTATCATCATTTAAATCGTCTCCACTACTACTAGAACAGGTATATAATACAACTGAAAAAGCACATACATAAATTAAATTTTTAAATTTCATAGCTATTTATTTTTAGTGTTTATTAATATGTTTATGTTTAAAATCGTCTGCTTAAGTTAAATCCAAAAAAGATATCTCCATCTGCCCAATCTCCAGATCCCTGACCTAAAAAGCCATTGGTGTTCATGGGTTGTGCATTTGTAAAATGCATTTGGAATACATGACCTCCAGTTTCTAAATCCATACCTATTGATATGGGGTTTTTAAAAGGGGAATTACTCGCTCTATTTAAGTGTAAACCATAATCTGCATTTATGGACCAACGTTTGCCCAGTTTATGACGACCTCCAAATCCCAAAGCAAATTGCGAGTTGTTTTGACTCCCAACAGCAACATAGTTATCATGAAAAAAAGTAGGTGCCAGCTCGAAGGATAAATTGGTATTCACTTTTCTTGAAATTAGCAGCTGCGTTGTGTAACCTAAACGGTGTTTAAACTTTAGGAGAGGCATATTGTCTTTATCAAGAGCGGTGTTTATTAAAATAGCATTATAGCCTACAATAGTAAAAGGAAACCCATTTTTTTCTTGACGCACCAACCTATATTTAAAAGTAATATCATAAATTTTTAACAGAGAACTTCTTGATACGCCAATATTGAATCCATCGGATACGCCATACACAAAGTTCAATCTTGTTACGGCTTCATCCAAACCAAAAAAAGTATTGATACCATTTTTAATGCTTCCAAATCTGTGGGATACAATAAAATTCAATTCGTCTTTGGCAACCAGTTTGGTGGATTCAAAATTCACGATTTTTAATCCCTTAAATACCGCTGTTTCGTATGGTGTGATCACGGAATCTGTATCAATTTCATTTAATAAGTCCTCTTGCGAAAAAAACACTAATGGAACTAAAAAAACAGCGGCTATTAAATACTTTTTCATATGCTAATAAAGGTTGGTTAGATATTGATTTACTGTTTTACAAAGCGTTTATTTGTAGTATTAACTCTTACCATGTATAAACCCGAGCTTAAACCGGAAACATCCATCTCTAAGAAATTATTGGTGTTTGATTCTTTTCGTAATACTATTTCACCTAAAAGATTATAAATGGTTATTGTTTCATTTTCCGTATTATTAGAAAATTTCAGGTTTAATTTAGAAGCAACAGGGTTAGGGAATAATGAGAACTTAGTTTTGGTATCAAAATCTTCTATACTCAAAGTGGGATCCCAGTATGCTACACCATCATTGTTTGTGGCGCCATTTCCAGTATATTGATAAGGCAAAGGCGCACTTGGCGATATAAATGTGCCAGTAACCCATATAAGAGCATTATTTGCCACATTTTCTCTAGTATGTCCTGGAGAGCCCCATTGAATATAATCCCTCATATTGGAAGCTGTACCAAAAGGACCACCAATATATAGCCCTAATTCTCCATTTGCGGTATTCATTGTGATACCACTAGAAATATCTACGGTAACTTCTGCGCCAGCGGCCAAGTTTAGAGAACCACTAGTTACAGTAAGAGTGTTTAGGGCTGGGTATGCAGGGAAATCACATAATTGATAACTCCCAATGTCAATAGTAGAAGCACCAAAGTTTTTAATCTTAATGATGTTTGTTGACGTATTAACTTCGATAAATCGAATTTGAGCCTTCAAGCTCAGAGCAAAACCTAATAATAACAGTACAAGTAATTTTGTTTTCATGACTTTTGATTTTAATTATTAATAATTGAACATTGATCTAATTTTATTTCTTCCAGCAAATCATCGAAACCGATGCATCTGCCTTTTATAACTATTGATTTATTTAGTACAGCAGTATTGGGGGGTATTGGGTTTTTAAATTGACAAAATATGCTATTGTCGATAACGATAGTTTTTTCATTGCTTATTTCTGTAACTAAACCTGAAACTTGAATGGTTTTATTTAAGAATTTTTTTTCTGCCTCTTCTGAATTGTTTGAAAATTGAGAAATTAAATCATTAGAATTAACCACAAACTCTGGCGTTTCTGCTTTAACATCTCTATGGTCTTGATATATATAGTTATATAAAAAGATGCCTACTATTATCAGTAAAATACTAAAACCAATTCTCTTTTTCATTTTTTTTGAGTTAAATACTGCTTCGGTTTTAACACCGAAGCAGATGTGCTAGTTCCAAGTGTTTTAATTCCTCGGTATTGATCTTTTCTTTTTCATAGATGCTCAATACTAGCTTAATATTTTTAGTTACATAGGTTGTTATATCTCAATCTATCAGTATCGGTGACCCGCAAATCTACTCTTGTTTTAGAGTATTCAGCTATTTCATGAAGTCTCCAATTGTTATTGCAAAGCGGTAAATCTGGTAAATCTATAGTAACAATAATGTTGTTTTTAGTGCCAGAAGCAACCCAAGTGCCATACTCATTCTGACCCGCCCAATACACTCTTAGTCCACCATTTGGATAGAAGTGAAATTTATAGCCGTCATAAACACTATCGTAATTAGTGTTATCCCTATTCAATTTATCAACCGTCCAACCACCACAATCTGTCAAAATGGAAATCAGTTCTTCAGTAGTACAGTCATCACAATCATCATCATTATAATCATAATCATCATCTTCATCGCAGTCGTCTTTATGAGCGTTGATAGTGCTTTCGAGCTCAGGCAAATTATTAATGGTAACTACGGTTTCATCAAAAAGTATGACTTCGATAGGGAAATTTACGGTTACAAGTTTATCACTATCTAAGTTTTTAAGAAACGCATTAAGTTCATTATCCGATTTAAAAGTCTCAACAGTTATCAATTCATTATTCTTATTGAATGTTGAGGCTTCAATAGGGTATTGAAAATCTATACATTCAATATCTTCATCAAATTCATTTTCACCATTGCACCCACTAGAGTAGGTGTTTAGTTCAGAATTGTTATTAATGGTTATTTCGGTAAAATCCTCCATTATTATGGTAATTGGATAAATAATGTTTAAAACGTCAATATCATCATCGTCATCATCAAAAATATATTCAACAACCTTGTAATCTTTTTTAGAAATTACATCTATTTTGGCGCCATTTGCTGTAACGCTAACAGGAAACTTTATATTGAAGCAATTAGATTTGTCTAAAATATTATCATTAGAACCATCATTACTCACAGTTTTTTGCATTAAACCTGCAATAGTAGAATTAGCCTCCAATACTTCTTCTTCAGGAGCTTCAATCAATACTAGCTCCTCTTTTCTGCAAGACTCAAAGAGCATGCAAAGAATTAGAACATTAACACAAAGAGCTATTTTATTCATTCTTATGAAAAGGAAAGGTTTTTCTACTTTATTATATAACAATCGACTTTTAAAAACTCCTGAATAATAATTAAAATATTTATTTACCTTTAGAAAAATTATTCTAGCTGTTGCCAAAAAAACTTAACCATACTATTTGCGAAAAGCAAGTTTTTGAGCGTGTTTATAATATGTATTCAAAAGATCTACATGATTTTTTATACTATAAGTATGGTACGCGCGTAAACCCAAACGATAAGGTACAGGATGCTTTTATCAAGCTTTGGCACAATTGTAAAAGGGTGACCGCGGATAAGGCAAAATCTTTTTTGTTTACTGTTGCTAACAATATGGCACTTAATGATATAAAACATCAAAAAGTAGTTTTAAACTATCAAAATAATCCCCAAAAAAATCACACAAACGAACATCCTGAGTTTATTATGGAGCACAGCGAATTTCTGGAAAAATATAAAAACGCATTGTCCAATTTATCCCAAGAACAGCGTGTGGCTTTTTTGTTAAATAAAGTTGAAAGGAAGTCGCATAGTGAAATAGCAGACCAATTGGGCGTTACCAAAAAGGTTGTTGAGTATAGAATTTATAGTGCTTTTAGCAAGATGAAAGAAACTTTAGAGAATTTTAATATAAAATAATCAGGATTTTTAATGTGTAAGTTGTTTTATTATAAAGCTACAAACAATGGATAGAGAATCTTTGGTAAAGAAATGGCTGAATAATGAGTTGACAGAAGCGGAGAAAGAGGCTTTTGAAAATCTTGATGACTATAAATTGAATAAAAAAATTGTTGATACAGCTGAATATTTTAAGGCTTCTGATTTTTCTAAGATTGATGATTTTGATAATTTAAACACTAAAATAGAATCAGAAGGAAAGTCAACCAAATCTAATTGGATGACTCCCTTATTGCGTATTGCAGCTGTTTTACTAATTGGTTTTGGAGTTTATTATTATGCGTTTAATGATGGTTCTGTAACTTTTGAAACCTTAGCAAGCGAAAAAACAAAAATTGAACTTCCGGACCATTCAAAAGTTGTATTGAATGCAGGGTCGAATATTGAATATGATAAGCGTGACTGGAATGATAAAAGATTTGTAAAACTTAAGGGTGAAGCTTACTTTATTGTAGAAAAAGGAAGTAAGTTTGAAGTCATCACCGATGATGGTAGCGTAGCTGTATTGGGAACTCAGTTTAATGTAAAGCAGCGCAAAAACTATTTTGAAGTAAAATGTTTTGAAGGCATGGTTAAAGTGAACTCTGATGAAAATGAAAAAACACTTTACGCAGGCGATACATTCCAGATAATAAATGGTACTTTACAAGAAGAGAAAACCACTTTGGAAGCACCAACTTGGGTAAACGAGATCAGTACTTTTAAAAACGTTCCATATCATTTGGTGATTCAAGAGCTAGAGCGACAATACAATGTTGAAATCACATTGAAAAACAGTGATATAACAAGAAAGTTTTCGGGTGGATTTAAACACAACAATATAGATGAAGCACTTATTTCTATAACTAAACCTATGGGATTAGGTTATGAAATGAGTACGTTGAAAGACGTTGTAATCCATGACAAGACCAACTAACCAGTTTTTTGCACTTTTAGTAATATTTTTTAGTTTTTCTTTTGTTTCAAAAGCACAAGAAGGTAAAAATATACTGCCTCTGATTTCTGTTTTAGAAAGTATCCAAACCCAGTATGGCTATCAATTTAACTATGCAGAGGATACCATAAAAGACTATAAAATTATTCCACCTTTAAAAAAGCTTACATTTGCCGAAGTGCTAGGGTATCTGCATGAACAAACTGGTTTAGAGTTTTCACCCATAAATGATAGTTTTATAATAATTAGTGAAGCTGGCGCATTACCTTCAGAAGAAGCATTGCAAGCACTTCCAGAGATCATAGTGCCGAGTTATATTATAAGGGGCATCAGAAAATTGAATAATGGTTCTTTTAAAATAGACTTTTCAAAATTTAGAATGTTACCAGGGCTTATAGAGGCAGATGTTTTACAATCTATAAAGGCGTTTCCCGGGATACAGAGTATCAATGAAAATGTTTCAAACATCAATATAAGAGGCGGTAGTCATGACCAGAATCTTATCCTTTGGGATGGCATTAAAATGTATCAATCTGGACACTTTTTCGGATTGATTTCGATGTACAACCCACAAATTACCCAAAGTGTTTCATTAATTAAAAACGGATCTGATGTCTCTTTTACCGATGGTGTTTCTGGAACTATTTCAATGGAAACCAGTAAAAAAGTAAACCCAAAATTTAAGGGCAATGTTGGAATTAATTTTATTGACGCAAATGGTTTTGTTGATGTGCCTATAAACCGAAAGTCATCAATTCAGGTGGCGTTGCGAAAGTCTATTAGCGATTTTGTACAAACCCCAGCTTACAGTAACTTTTTCGATAAAATATCAGAAGATACAGAAGTTGAAAACAGTATGGGTTCTATTATGAATTCAGACAAAAAATTCGATTTTTATGATGCTTCCTTCCGATGGCTTTATAGGCTAAATGATAGAGACGAACTAAGGATAAATTTTATAAATGTTTCTAATGAATTGATATTCAATGAAAACACTTTAGAGGAATCACGAAGAAGCAGTATAAATCAAAACAGTATTGCCGGTGCAGTTTATTTTACGAGAACTTGGAATAATTCATGGAAATCATCACTAGAACTTTATGAGACGGATTATAGCCTAAAAGCGACCAATGCAAATATCTTGGACTCACAACGGTTTTTGCAAGAGAACAAAGTTTCAGAGACCAGTTTTAAGCTGAAAACGAATTATAAAATTAACGACCAGTTTAATTTACTGAGCGGCTATCATGTAGTGGAAACTAAGGTATCCAATTTAGATGATGTTGACACGCCCATTTTTAAATCCTTGGTATCTGAGGTGTTAATAACCCATGGACTTTTTTCACAAATTAATTACCTGTCTTCTAATGCAAAAACAAGTCTGTCAGCAGGAATAAGATTTAACCATATCAACAAGTTTAAAAAACAAATTTTGGAACCTCGCTTAAGTTTTACGCATAAATTTCTTAATAATTTCAGCTTAGAAGTTTTGGGCGAAGTGAAACATCAAAATACATCTCAGATTATCAATTTTCAAAATGATTTTTTGGGTGTTGAAAAACGAAGATGGCAACTTTCAAACAATAGGGATATTCCAATAATTACGAGTAAACAAATTTCATTGGGTATAAATTACAACAGAAGGGGCTGGCAAATAGGGGCGGATATTTATGTTAAAAATGTAAATGGAATTACAACTCAAAGTCAAGGATTTCAAAACCAATATGAGTTTGTAAAAACGAGTGGAAGTTATAAAGCAAGTGGTATAGACTTTATTTTGAGAAAGCAATTAAGGAAATTTAATACATGGCTTAGTTACGCATATTTAAATAATGACTATACATTTAAATCCTTACCTGAAATTGAATTTAGCAGTAATTATGATATAACCCACGCCGTTACTTTGGGAACAATTTATAATTTTAAAAACTTGCAAATTTCAACTGGGTGTAATTGGTTTTCTGGTAAGCCAACAACCTTGCCAATTGCTGGGAGTGAAATTCTGAATGATGAAATTAATTTTGGTGCAAGTAATGGTAATCGCTTAAAAAGTTATTTTAAAGTTGATATTTCTGCCTTATATGATTTTCAGATAGGAAACAGTTCTAGAGTAAATATTGGTGCTTCAATATGGAATGTTTTTGATAGGAAAAACCAGATCAATAATTTTTTTAGGCTAGGAGATGGGAGTGTTAACGAAACGCTACAGACTTCACTAGGGATGACTCCAAACGTTCTTCTTAGAGTCTATTTTTAGTGCAACTCTACCTTGGCATTTTGGGTTTTAATAAACTCAATATGTTCTTCAATTTTAAATTCTGAAGATTTGAAATTATTAGAGCGTTTTTTAGCTTGCTCTTGTCTGGCAATACTTCTTGCAAAACGCCTTACGCTTTGTTCTGTATCTAAAATTAAACCAGGAACAGCGGCATTTTTTCCATTTTCATCCTTTGCGACCATTGTAAAATATGAAGAATTACAATGCTTTACTTTTCCCGTTTGAATGTTTTCAGATTCTACCCTTAAACCAATGACCATAGACGTTCTGCCCGTATAATTTACCGATGCTTTTAGGGTAACCAATTCGCCAACTTCAATAGGGTTTAAAAAGTCAACACGATTTACAGAAGCCGTTACGCAATAATTTCTAGAATGTTTGGAAGCGCAGGCAAATGCAATCTGATCCATGAGGTTTAAAATATGCCCACCGTGAATCTTGCCACTAAAGTTAGAGTGCGAAGGCAGCATTAGTTCTGTAATTGTTACTTGAGATACTTTGGCGTGTTTAAACATGACTTATGAGGTTATTGTGGTAAAGATGATACCCGTAATTATTGCAATTCCAAAACTGATTAAAGTGCCTATTAAAATGTACTCTGTAAGTTGCCTGGTTTTGGACTCCTTTAAATCGCCGAACCTAAAAACAGATTTGGCAGTAATTAAAAAACCAACAGCTTCCCAATGGTCTGCTATGATGAAAATAAACACTAAAATACGCTCTAAAATACCAATATATTTCCCAGCATCCTTAAGTGATTGGTTATTTTTAGTAAGTTCTGAAATATTCCACTTTAAAAAAATGGTTTTCATAATTATAGATACCGGAATTGTTAAAAACAGAAAACAAGTGATTAATATAAGAGTGTTTTCAGAGAAGCTAATTTGTGTAATAGATACTTGTTTTGAAAAGATAAAATAGCAAACAACAATAACCAGCACATGCAATAACTGATCGATAAAAAAGAATAAACGTTTTGTTTTTTTCTTCTGAACCAAAAGTTTTAAGGCATCAATTATAAAGTGGGAAACACCGATGATTAAGATAATTGGCCAAAGTTTGATGTTCCAGAGCAACAGCGCAGTTATAGCAATATGGATTAAAACATGAACATAGAGTTTTGGTGATTTTAGTTTTTTTTCTTCTTTTTCTTTGACCCATTTTTGAGGTTGAAGAAAAAAATCTCCGATGAGGTGTGCTAATAATAGTTTAATTAAAATCATGATAGCGTTGCTATTTTTTGTCGGTACATGGCGTCTAGTTCTAAAATATGTTCTAAACCGGCACGTTTTTGTCGTTTACTAATAGCATCTTGTTTCGTGCCGATTTTTTCTGCTAGTTCGTGTTGTAATGCATCAGGGTTTTCGATACTTAACTTCATAATTTCAGCAGAATTAACAGTCCAATTATCCATGGTGCTCAAAGCGAGTTTAAAATAGAGGTTTAACTCTTTATCTATCTTATTATCAGAAGTTTTAATCCTTAAATTTTGTTTCTCTTTTTTTAAAGATTCTAGGGTTTCTCCTGAATACACAAAAGCTTCGCCGTTAGATTCGCTCACTTTTTTACCTTGATATGTTTTGTTTCCAATGCCAATAGCAAGTCTTACATCCAGGCCTTTTATCATTTTAACGCAAGCTTTTATATAAACCGCAGCTATAAAGCTTTTAGAGATGTCCTTTAGTTCTATTTGAAAACTATCGCCACGATATATCTCCCAATAGGAGTTATTGGGTTCAAAAGTGGTTAATGCATTTTTCAACGCATTTATCCAGACCTCGGGGTTTTCCCGAACTCTAGATTTAATAATGTCGCCTGTAATAACGCTAGTCATACTTGTTGTTTTAACATTCCGTTTTAATGGCATAAATTAAAATATTCCATATTAACAGCATAAATTAAAATATTCCTTAATTAAGGAATGTTAAATATATCATGTTTTTGTGTGATAAACAAATATATCACGTTTAAATGCGATATAGTGACTTATTCATCTTCTTGAGCCCGTTTAATTATAGCTTCAGGAAGTGATTTTTTAGCTTTGGCTCCCATTTTCTTAAGCTTTTCAACACTAGTGATGAGGTTTCCTCTACCATCAACTAATTTGTTCATTGCTGATGAATAATCGCTTTTTGCAGCATCAATCTTTTTGCCAACACCAGTTAAATCGCTTACCAATCCTTCAAATTTATCGTAAAGCGCACCAGCTTGTCGCGCAATTTCAATGGCGTTACGTTGTTGCTTTTCATTGTTCCACATGCTATCAATAGTACGAAGTGTTGCCAGTAGGGTAGAAGGTGTAACAATAACGATATTCTTTTCGAAGGCTTTGTTGTAAATAGAGTTGTCTTCATTAACAACAATGGCAAAAGCGGGTTCTATGGGAATAAACATGAGTACAAAATCGGGCGATTCAATATCATATAAATCTTGATAGTTTTTTGCGGAAAGTTGATCTACGTGCTTTCGAATGGAATTAACGTGCGCTTTTAAAAATAGAGGTCTTTCATCTTCATCTGCATTTACCAAACGTTCATAATCGGTTAAAGATACCTTACTATCAATAATCATTTTTTTTCCATCAGGTAAATGTAAAACCACATCTGGCAGAACGCGAGAACCATCCACTCTTGTAAAATTTTGCTGCACAAAATATTCTCTATCTTTTTCTAAACCAGATTTTTCAAGAACGCGCTCTAAAACCAATTCGCCCCAATTTCCTTGCATTTTACTATCGCCTTTTAAGGCACGGGTTAAATTGGTAGCCTCTTTAGTCATTTGTTGGTTGAGGTCTTTTAAGCCTTTAAGTTGTTCTTCCAAAGCAGAATGCATTTTGACACTTCTCATTTGGGTATCTTCAACTTTTTTTTCAAATCCTTGAATTTTTTCTTGAAGCGGATTTAAAATGTTTTTGATGTTTTCTTTATTCTGAAGTGTAAATTTTTCAGACTTTTCATCTAGAATTTTAGTGGCTAACAGCTCAAAATCTTTTCGGAGTTGTTCTTGGCGTTGTTCTATTTCAGCATCACGTTTTAAATTTTGTTCTTGAAGATTTTCATATTCTGAATTTCTTCTTGCTAACTCTGTACTTAAAAACTCTTTCTCTTTACGAATTTCTTCACGTTCAGTTTCAATTTTAGTTGAATTTTGCTTTAACTCATCAATAGTTAATTGCATTTGATTTTGGCGTTCTTCAAGTGTGCTTTGTTCGCTTTTACTTTTTAGTTTTGTAAAAAGCATGCCTAGATATGCGCCAATTGCTGCTGATATTAGGATTGAAATTATAAGTATAAGGTTGTCGTTCATAATATTTTAGTCTAATACTGTAAAAGTAGTAAATTATAGGTTTTGTATTTATTCCTTAATAGTCTTTTTTAACATTTGAGAAATCATATTTTTTCATGGTTTTTTGAAGTATTTTCCAATGATTTCTTAATTGTCTTTTTATTTCGGGTGCATTTAATTCATCAGCAGCTCTGTATACATACCTTAGATAATTACCTCTGAATTTTCTTTCAAAATATTTAGTTTCTGCTTTTTCGTCTATAAAAGAAGTTCTTTTTGCGGGTAATATTCTTGATTTCTCGCCTTTGTAAGAAAAAAGTCTATATATGTTTCTTTTAAATAAAGGGGCTTCATCCAATAGATGTTTTTCTTTAACAGATTCAACTCTTTTATGTTTTCGTTTTATAGTTTGTTTTAACTCTCTATAAAACTTAGCTAAGTTTTTGGACTTAATTAATGTTTGATAACCATAAAATTCAAAGCCCAAATAATTTAGAGGTATATTCTCTTTTAATTTTCCATTTTTTTTAATCTTATAGCATTGCAATCTTCCATCATTTATTTTGAAAAGTGTTTTTTCGGTTTTCTCTATTGAAACGATTAATTTGTTGCTCGCCATTTCTTTTTTTACAAATTCCTCAACTAACTTTATTTGATTTTCTTTACAAAGCATCACAATATCATCAGAATATCTTCTGTAAAATATGTTGTGTTTTGTAGTTAATTCATTTATAACAGCTTCATCAAAATTTAACATGTAGATATTTGCTAATATGGCGCTAATGGGTAAGCCTTGAGGTATTCCCATTAAATTTTTGGTATCATCTTTTTTTTGATTTTTATGAATAATAATATCAGAATTAACAAGGTCTTTTATGCTTTCAAAAAGGGTGTGTTTTCCTTGTTTTCTGTGTTTAGATAATTCCTTTTCATCAAAATGACCGTTTTTAGTTTTTAAATCTTTAAGTTTTACATAAGAAAATCTTGTAGTTGCTTTAAAAAGATTAAAGTGATCTTTTGGTAGTGTTTTATAGCCTAACACTTTTGCCCACGCTAATTTTAATTTTCTATGATTTAAACTAGGGAAGAAATTTTCAATATCTAAAACAAGTGCTACACAGTTTTCTCTTCGATTAATTTCATCAAAAACATCTTTTGCAAAATTAACATTGTTTTTAAATTTTAATTTGTCTTTAGTTTCAATTTGCCTATAAGCAGTTATTGACTCCGATAATATATCGTTTTTTTGTATGTAAGCTTCGTATTTAGGAGATATTATTTGCTGGGTGTAATAAGAATATATATGAGCATCTATATGTGTTGCATATAGTATTTCTCTTATTTTTTTATTTGTAACTATTCTGCCTTTTTTTGTTTTTTTATGAGAACGCCTTTGAATGCCTTTAAATTTAGATAGCTTATAGCGTCTTTGTTTTATTTCTTTAAAAATAAGTGGGGAAAAAGAATGTTGAGCTACCTTTTTATTATTGGTAATATAACGCTCTATATTTTTCCTAATAGACATAGGTGTCTTATTAGTAAAATGCGGATAACCTCTGTCTTTATACCAGTCTTTATGTATTCTCATAAACAATAAAAGTAAAAGGAGTCCTCGCACGTATTTGTAACAGAATAGAACTTACACCTTTTAAAGGATTGAACCATTAGCCGAATTCTCGACTCACGCTGCAATTTTACGTCAAATAATAAATAACTAATATGATAGCACTCATTAAATTAACAATCAACTTAGTCTTAGAGACCTTAGATATAAACCAAATTCTGGAGTTCCTAAAGGACTTTATAAGAATTAATGAGGTAGTAACGTTACTTCCGAAAATAATTTCTTATATTAAATGTAACAAAGTTAACAGAAATACAATTTTCCTAATCTCCATATTTATTATCCCTTTTAAAAAAAGGTTGGATTAAGTGATTGATTAAAAATCAATACAATAGTTCAACAAATGTTTTATTCCTTTTAACTAAAGAACTCCCTTACTTTGATGTGAAAATAGTATTTTTCTCTTACTTTTATGCGGAATTTAATTTATAAAAATGGATATTTTTAATATTGGTGATATAGTTACTCTAAAATCACATCCGCTTTTTAGGGTAGGGAAAAATAAAACCCCTCAGAAAATAAGTGAATTTTCAGCCCAAGTACCTCCGTTAATGTTGATAAAAGAAGTTGTTTTTGAGAATAAAGAAACCAAAACTCAATTTGATGATAAAATTGAAGGCTCAAGAATTGCTGATTTAGTAAAATACTCTTGTGTATATTTTAATGCTAACAAAAGTGAATTTGTTGAAAAAACAATATATCATTCATTCCTTCAATCATATAAAGAATTAAAATATTTTAAAAAAGAAAAAACTGAAAAGCCTAAAGATAGTATAGACCTAATAACTGAAGTTTCTAGTTATATACCTGTTTTAAATTATGAATATGGAAAACAGGTTCAATTCAAAACAAAGAAATTAGAACATAGAAAATCTTATGCTTTAAATAATGAAAAAATTAGCGGTACATCTTTTCAAACACCAGATTTTATTGTTTCAGGAATTAGAAATGAAGAACAAAAGGATTTATTTTATCCAAATCGAGAACCTAAAAGGATAGTTTGTAAACAACTTTTCAAGGTAATTTGGTTTTGTCATTTTCAACAAAAATTTAGTGAGTATTTTTTGCCAAAAGAATTTTTGGTTGAAGGTTTAGAAATATAGTAAACTATTATTTCTTCACTCGAAAACTTCCCGTTTTTTCATCAAAAGCAATTAAATCCTTTGGGAATAAAGTTTCAAAAGTACCTTTAGTAATTAAATTGCATGGTGCATCTGAAACTACTTCAGTATCAGTCATCACAATTAAATTATCACATAACTGAATCGCCAAATCTATTTCATGAGATGAAAACAAAATGGTCTTATTTGTTTCCTTAGCCAGCCTCTGAAGTAATTTTAAAATGTACGCTTTATGATACATATCTAAATGCGTAGTAGGTTCATCTAGAATAATTAAATCGGTATCTTGAGCTAGGGCACGAGCAATCATAACTTTTTGAAGTTGACCGTCACTTAACTCGAAACACTTTTTATGTTTTAAGTTGGCAATGTTAGTTTGATCTAAAGCGTCATTCACTTTTCGAATATCTTCTTTTGAAAGGTTTCCAACCCAATTTGTGTAAGGCTGTCTTCCTAAAGCAACGAGTTCTAAAACAGATAAATTTTTTGAAGCTAAAGGTTCTGTTAACACCAAGCTCATGGCTTTCGCCAAATCAAGTGGCGCATATTTTAATAAGTCGGTATCATTGATAAAAACTTGTCCGCTTAAAGGGTTTTGAACATTAGTAAGGGTTCTTAAAAGTGTGGACTTACCTATACCGTTTGCACCAATTAATCCAACAAGCGTTCCTTTTTTTAGTTCAATATTAATATTTGAAGCTACAATCGTTTTTGCTTTTTTTGAAGCATACCCAATGGATAGATTTTTGGTCCTTAAAATGATATGTTGGTGTTTGTTTTCCACTAATTCACGAATTTCTCTATTCTCTATTCTCTATTCTCTATTTTCTATTTTTCTATTTTTCTATTGTCTATTAACTATTGTCTATTAACTATTGTCTATTTTCTGTCTCTGCATCCGTCATCGGTCATCGGTCTTCTGTCATTATTTAAAACACCATTTTCCGTTTTCTAACCAATAACCAAATCACAACAGGTGCACCAACTAAAGATGTAATCGCATTAATGGGCAAAGTTAAATCACTATTTGGTAACTGCGCAATACTATCACAAATAAGCATGACAATAGCTCCAAATAAAAATACCGCAGGCAATAATATTTTATGATTTGAAGTATTGAAAACCTGTCGGGTTAAATGCGGAATGGCCAAACCAATAAACGCAATAGGGCCCGTAAATGCCGTAATTGTTCCAGCAAGTAAACTCGTTGCTATAATTATTGTGAGACGACTTTGCTTAATATTTAATCCTAAACTTTTGGCATAATTTTCTCCTAAAAGCAATGTGTTTAAAGATTTGATGGCGGCAATTCCGAGAATTATTCCTAAACCATAAATTGAGAATAAAATACCGAGATCTTCCCAAGTTAAATTCCCTAAACTTCCAAAGCCCCAAAAAATGTAGTGTTGCAATTGTTCTGCAGAACCAAAATAGGAGAGTACGCTAACAATGGCCGCTGTGATACTAGCAAACATAAGCCCAATGATAAGAATAGCCATGGTGTCCCGTACTTTTAAAGAGACCATAAGAACTGCCAGTAAAACCAAAAAACTGCCCAAACTTGCTGCAATAACAACGCCCCATTTTGATATAAAAACCGAAGCCAAAGCACCTCCAAAAATTCCAGAACCAAGGATAACTAAAGCAACACCCAAACTTGCGCCAGAACTGATACCTAAAACAAATGGGCCAGCTAAGGGGTTTCTAAATAAGGTTTGCATTAACAGACCTGAAATACCCAGTCCAGAACCCACAATTAGTGCAGTTAAGGCCTTTGGTAATCTGTAATTTTGAATAATGTGTTGCCAAGGTTCTTGTGCTGTGGGATATCCAAGAAGTCCGTTAAAGATGTCTTTTAATGGAATGGATACTGATCCCAAACTTATATTCACTAGAAAACACAGTATCAAAATGATGATGAGTGCAAGAAATGAATATGTATAGTTTTTTGCCATTGCAATGATTCTGTGACTTTGTTAAGACCCTTCAGGTTTTTAAAACCTGAAGGGTCTGTATTTTCAATTATTTTAATTTTTTAAAAAAATATAGTTCGTAATCTTCCAATAGTTCTGGATGACAAATTTTTGTAATGTCTTTCAAAACCAAATCGGGTCTTGTCATGCCTAATTCGTAATACAGAACACCTCCAGTTTTGCCAGTTGTATTTGTAAATGTATAAATGTTTTTATTTTGAAACGCTTTAAACATCGCGTGATTTTCATTGCCATTTTTTAAAGCTTCCAAACTGGTATAATTCGATGGGCTTAACCAAATATCGGCTTCTTTCGCTTTTACAAAAACCGATTCAAAATTCAATTTCAAACTCCCAGAACCTTTTGTATCGCTCCATAGATAATTGACGTTGGCATCTTTTAAGAGTTGTGCTTCAGTACTTGTTCCATTTGGTAAATACCAAATATCATTGTGCATGGCGCCACTCAAAACAGGTGGTTTAGTTGTTGTGTTTTGGGCTAGTTGTTTCACTTCTAAATAATTTTTTTCAATGCGATTAAAAATGGAATCTGATTCTTTTTCTTTGTGATATAAAACCCCGAAAAATTTTATCCATTCGGCTTTTGCTAGGGGAGAACTCTCCACCCAATCGCCATTAAAGATTACGGGGATTCCAGAGTTTTTAATGGTCTCTAATGAGCGGTTTCCGCCATCAATTCCAAAACCTACAACCACATCTGGATTTAATTCTAAAAGCACTTCTGTATTTAAGCTTTCATTTTTACCAAGTTCCCTGATATTTCCATTTTCTATGCGATGTCTTATCCTTTCCGAAGAAATATAATCTGTTCCGGGAAACCCAACCAATGTTCGTTCTACATTTAATAATTCTAAAGCTGGAATATGGGTTGTTGAGGTGACAACTATTTTTTTTATTGGAGTTATAATAATGCCATCAAATTCATTTTTCATAAAAGACGTTTTCGCTGCATTTTCTTTTGGAACTATTACATATTTATAACTCTTTTCAGCATTGGGCCAAGGTTGGGTTATTTCAATTATGCTATAATTTTTATATTTAGTTATAGAAAACCCTTTGGCATATTTTAAGATACTTGTTTCAGCTTCTAAGGAAATATGTGTTTGTTTTGCCTCTTTATCATTTTTACATGAAACAAAAAGTACTGAAATTAATAGGATAATGAGTTTTTTCAAAATTCAATTTTTAATCTGTTTCAAAAGTAATATTATTTAACGTTTTTAATGAAACATTAAACAGAATGTTTACTTTTGCAGCGAATTTTGGTTTGACGTTGTCACTAAGAACGAGTGGAAGAATCTCAAAAGAGGTCCCGAAACAAGTTCGAGACGACTGCGTCGATTAAAAGGGAATCAAGTGAAAAGATTAACGATTAACGAGTGATGATTAACGAGTTAAGAATTCAAAAATCAAAAAATCGAGTTTTGTTAGGCTTCATTCTTGAGCTGTTCCCGCAACTGTAAGTTTATGCTGGATTTATTTCAGCACCTCTAAAAGAGGATGTTATTAACTTCAATACCACTGGCTTTATGCTGGGAAGGTGTAATAGCAAAAAACAAGTCAGGAGACCTGCCATTTTCAAAACAAATAAGTTAAACTTTCGGGATAAAAGTTTGCGTATGATAATCCATGCGATTCTCGAGTAATTATTCATTAAAATGAAAAAAACAAATGTTTTGGGCATCCTATGTTTAGGATTCTCATTGGTTGGTTTTGCACAACAAAAAGCAGATTCAACAAAAGTAGAGCAACTTGATGAAGTTGTAATTTCAGATTCACGATTCGAATTAAAACGTGAAAATTCAGGTAAAACGGTTATTAAAATTTCTGCGGAAGAATTGGAGAGAAATCAAGGGCGTACCGTGGCTCAAATTATTAATTCCAAATCGGGAATAACTATAAATGGTAGCCAGAGTAATGCTGGGCAAAATTTAAGCACTTTTTTTAGGGGAGGTCAAAACAGACAGGTTCTTGTGTTGATTGATGGCATTGCAGTAAGTGATCCATCTCAAATTGAAAACAATTATGATTTACAGCTATTATCTCTGGACCAGATAGCATCCATAGAAATTTTAAAAGGCGCATCGAGTGCTTTATATGGTAACAGGGCATCTACGGCTATTATAAATATTACCTTAAAGAAAGCCTCTAAAGATAGATTAAAAGCAACTTTTGCTACTTATTTAGCCACCAATAATTCCCAGGACGATTCAAGAATAGATGTAGCCGATTTTACTAATAACGTAGGTTTTAATGGTACTTTAGGTAAATTTAATTATTTAGCAAGTTTTAGCAGTCAAAACACCGATGGGTTGTCCGCATCAAAAACACCGGGGAGTGATGTTAAAAATGAAAGTGATAGATTTTCCAAAATAGCGGGAAATATTAAATTAGGCTATAAATTTTCAACTGCGTTTGATGTGGTGTTTTTCGGGAATTTTGATGAATATGATACCGAGTTCGATGACGGGTTTAGTTTTGTTGACCAAAATAATTCCTCTAGTAATAAGCAATATCGTTTAGGCTTTGGATCAAATTTTAAATACGAAAAAGGAAGTGTTCATCTTAATGCTGCGGTAAATAATATAGATAGAGAATTTGAATTTGAGTTTTTTACAGGTTCAATTTCCGAAGGGAAATCTTATGTTTTAGATGTATTTAATAAATATAAATTTAATGACCAGTTATATACTATAGTTGGTTTAAACTACGTAGATAATGAAATTGATACATTTACCGTGCCCTTTGGCGCAACAGAATTTGAACCGGCAATAACCTCGGAAATAGCGACGGATAATATTTTAGACCCCTATGTTAATGTCACCTATTTGTCCGATTTTGGACTTAACGTTAATGCTGGATTGCGTTTAAATAACCATAGCGAATATGGTAGCAATTTAGTATATAATATAAACCCCTCGTATGTATTTAAATTTAATGATGCTAAAAGTTTGAAAATTATATCATCTTATAGCACATCGTATATTACACCATCTTTATTTCAATTGTTTTCACCAGATTATGGGAATGTAAATTTACAACCGCAAGAAGATATAACTATTGAAGCAGGTCTTGTATTTAATTTTGGAAAAAAGCTTAGTTTAAGTACGGTCTATTTTAATAGAGACCAAGAAAATGTTATTGAGTTTGTAACCCTGGATTTTACAACATTTGAAGCTGAATATCAAAATGATTCAAATGAATTTAAAGTAAATGGAATAGAGGTGGAGTTAAATTATAAGCCCATTAAAGGGCTGGATTTTGATGCAAATTACACCTTTACAGAACGAAAAGACGGTGTTATTTTTAGAGCGCCTAAGCATAAAGCGAATGTAAGTTTAGGTTACGCTATTGGAAAGGTAACTTATGCATCGTTACATTATCAATATAATGGAGCGCGAACATCTACAGCTTTTAATGCAGATTTTACAGAGAATTTAATTCTAGACAGTTATAGTTTGGTAAATTTTAATATGAATCACTCAATTATTAAAAATAGATTAAAAGTATATGGCAGTATTAGTAATATTTTTAATGAAGATTATCAAGAACTTTTTGGGTTTTCAACATTAGGAAGAAATTATAGGTTGGGCTTAAAAATAGATTTTTAGTGAGAGAGAAGCCTTAATGATTTATGTTTCAGACCTGTCAGGTTTCCTGTGCTGAACTTGTTTCAGTATCTAACCTGAGGTCTTTATTTATTTAAAACCAAACCGCATTTTAATTCCCCTCCTTTGGAGCGGTTATGTGTGGGTAAATTAATAAAAATAGTTAGCTTAAGAGGTGGAAGATATAAAACCCACCACTAGTCCCCTCCGCGGAGGGGAACAGCTTATCGCAAATTATTAACTTCAGAACACGTATGTTTTTAATCCCGAAGTTTCGGGGCTGACAGGTCTTTTTTTATTCAGGAACTAAATCGCAATACCAAACACCATACTTTTCAGCATCATTTTTACAAACAGCATCATCATCTGTTTTCGGGGCATCATATTCCCGATATACTTTTTCCCCAATTGAAAATTTGATGGGGTTTTTAAAAAGAGGACCATCAAAACAAAAGGTGTGAAATTCTCCGTTTTCGCCACATGGGTCAACACTTTCAGGTAGGTTATCTATGAAATTTTCATCTATTATGGTTCCCACGAAGTCTTCGCCGAAATATTTGGAGTTTGCACAAACAATAATGGTTTTAAATCCCAAATCCAAAAACTCGTTTAGCAATTCTTTGGTATCTCTTTTCCAAATTGGGAATACTAATTTTATATCTTGTTTTGCAAGTTGCTCTTCTCTATAAGCTCTTAAATCTTCCAAAAAAATATCGCCAAATGCAGTATGCGTAAACCCATCGTTTTTTAATCTTGAAACCGTTTCAAGCATTTTTTGTTCATAAATTGCCATACTTGGCATTTCTGGAAGCTCTATTAAACTGGCAGGAATATTTATGGCGTCGGTTTGAGCGATTAGTAATTCCTTCCTTAATCCGTGCATGGACACACGGTTGTAATGACTATTTATTGTTGTAATTAATTCTTCCACCGAAAAACGCTCATCTTTTAATAAATGATATAACGCCAAAGCGGAATCTTTTCCAGAACTCCAGTTGAAATAGGTTTTGTGTTTTTTCAAAGCCATAAGGATTAATCGATGATCATTCCTCCTTCACGTGGGTTAAAATCATTTTCATCCACTACTAATTCAAATTGCCTTTGTAATCCAGATTCGGATTTTATTTTGGACATTTTGGTTGTAGAACTGGCGATATCTGCTAAAGCCAAAGCGAGCATGGGTTCATTTTCGTTACCCAAAACACCAAGATTAAAAGCTCTTTCTTGATATTCAAATCCTATGGAAGGCACTAAACCAGTACTGGGAACTGTTTCGTTGTTTTTATTAAGACCTATAGCTACAAGAGGTTGCATGGCATAGGTGTGTGCAGGGTTTGCACCTTGTCGCGTGAAATTTGGAGAATCATAAAATGTTCTAGAAGCTTGGGTTTTACCTCTTGTATTTGTACCAATTTGTACCACATCTATATAAGGCTTTAAACCATTGATAATACCTTCGCTTGCAGATGCGGAACTTCGTGAAGTAAGCACATAAATTTTATTTAAACCAAGACTGTTAAGAGCACCTCCATTTAAGTTGTTGGCAAAAACATAATCGGTATTTTGGCTTTGCAAATTGTCGTTATAGATTAATTTTTCAAAAACCTGACCTGTAAATTGTCCCGTAATCATACTGGCCAAAGCCGTTGTTGTAGGTACAGAACCTCCTGGGTTGTAGCGTAAATCTAAAACCAAATGCTGAATGTTATTCGATTTAAATTGACCAAAAATGGGATTTAGTGCATTTTCAGAATCTCCAATAAATCCGTTATACATCAAGTAACCTACTTTTTCGTCTTGCACTTCTAAGATATCAGATATAAAAATTGGATTTTCGGTGTATTCAAATTTTGTGAGCGTAATATTTTCGCCGGTTGGATCTATACTGTCATCGGTTGTTTCTGGAGTGCCTTTATCGTTAAAAACACCAAGATTGATAGTGTATTCATCTTGATTTAATAAATTGAAAGCATTAGCTTCAGTTATCTCAGTTCCGTTAACGGCATAAAAAATATCGCCTCTTTTCACACCTTTGATATCTGCATCAGTATTTGGTAAAACTAACCGAACAACACCTATAAGGTTTGAACTGTTTGGTGCACGAAATAAAATGCGTTCCATTCCGGTTGTTTTTGAAGTGCCTTCAAAATTTTGTTCTAACACAAAATAGTTATCTACAATCCAGCTAAATCTGTCAACTGTTTGTCTTTGGTATATTAAACTTTCAAATAAGGCTTCGGGAGAAGAAAATCCGTCTAAGTATTCTGAGTATTCACTTGTATTGACAAATCTATCATCTGCTAGATTGGGTATTTCGCTTTTGTACAAATAGCCATAGTTCATACCTTTCCAGACAAAATCATTTATACTAATTCTTTGTATGGTGTTGTCATCTCCGTCTTCAAAGCAACTTGTTAAAAATAGGGCAGCAGCAATTAATACTAGGGCGTTTAATTTTTTCATCTGTTCATTTTTATTTTTTTTAAATTGTCAGATGTAACCTTTATGACAAAAATAATCATCTCACTTTTAGTGTAAAGATTATTTTTACCCAATTCGGTTTCATTTTCAGCAATTTTAACATAGTAGTCTATTAAACCCTAAATTTACTTACATTATTGTTGAATAAAAAATTAATTGTAGAATGTCTTGTCCTGAAATATGGCTACAGGTTAAAATTGATTTACACTGTTTTTAAATATACCATATTAGGTGTTTTATAGTCTAAAGATAAATGTAATCTTATTTCGTTGTATAGATTAATTGCATTTTTTGTTGCTCTTTTTGCGTGTTGTAGGCTATCAAAGGTCTGGTCGAGATAAAACTCGTCTTTTAATATACCGTTTACACGTTCTGCGATAGCATTTTCATAGCAATGGTTTTCTTCTGTCATACTAATACCGATCTTATTTCTCTTTAAAATTTGAGTGTAAACATTACTGCAATACTGAATACCTCTATCAGAATGATGTATAAGCCCAGTAGTGTCTTTAGCTTGATATAAAGCTTTGTTTAAAGCTCTTTCACAGCCTTTTAATTCTAAACTATTACTGATGTCATAACCAACAATTTTACGGCTATACATATCGGTTATTAATGCCAAATAGCAAAACCCTTTAATAGTTCTTATGTAAGTTATATCGCTAACCCATACTTGATTAGGTCTAGTAACCTCAATATCTTTAATGATGTTCTTATACTTGTAGAACCTGTGCAATGAGTTAGTGGTTCTTGAACTGTATTTCTTTCTAAGTGTCAGCATATTGTGTTTTCTAAGTATGTTGAATAATGTATCTCTACCTATTTTTAAATTGGCGTTTTTAAACTCTG
>NZ_JBFDAE010000011.1:0-164227 GCF_040720935.1 Algibacter sp. 2305UL17-15 | reverse complement strand
AATGATTGATCAGAAATTCAGGTAAGATAAGTTTGAGTAAGTCTAGATAATTGTCCAAGGTTCTTTTTTTAAACAAAAATCGGAATCTTATTCCAATTCACACACAACTTTTTGACTTGATCCATATTACCTCCTAAATTAAATATGTAAGAATTTCTTTTTGGAACATTCGATTTTATAAAACCTTTTTCTTTTTGTTTATTACTTATGATTTCTGCTAATTGATTAGTTCCTAATGAATGTCATTCCTTAGAAGATAAGCGGCTTTAGATAAGTTTTGTGTTGACTTAACTAATATAATTCCAAATATTCTTATACTTACCCATAGCTATATAAGTATTTAAAATCACTTCGTTTTTAGGGCTAACTAACGAAGGATCATCATATAAAATCTTTTTTGCATAATGTCGTGCTTGCTGTAAAATAGCTTTGTCCTTAACAATATCTGCAATTCTTAAATTTAAAATACCGCTTTGTTGTGTGCCCATAAGATCTCCAGGGCCGCGTAATTTTAAATCTACATCGGCAACTTCAAAACCATCGTTTGTGCGCACCATGGTTTCTAAACGCGTTTTACTGTTTTCATTTAATTTATGGCTCGTCATTAATATGCAATAACTTTGTTCTGCACCACGACCCACACGCCCTCTTAATTGATGTAGTTGCGATAATCCAAAACGCTCTGCGCTTTCTATAATCATAACCGAAGCATTTGGAACGTTCACTCCAACCTCAATAACGGTTGTGGCCACCATGATTTGGGTTTCGCCTTTGATAAAACGTTGCATTTCATAATCTTTATCGGCAGGTTTCATTTTACCGTGCACAATGGATATCTGATATTCCGGTTTTGGAAAATCCCGCTCTATACTGGCATAGCCGTCCATCAAATCCTTATAGTCCAAAGCTTCACTTTCTTGAATTAATGGATATACGATATACACTTGTCGCCCTTTTTTGATTTCATCCCGAATAAATCGAAACACTTTTAACCGATTGGAATCGTAGCGATGTACGGTTTTAATCGATTTTCTACCCGGAGGCAACTCATCAATCACGGAAATATCTAAATCGCCATAAACGGACATAGCGAGGGTTCTGGGTATGGGGGTTGCGGTCATCACTAAAATGTGGGGTGGAATAAAAGAAGCCCCTCCAACCTCCCCGGAGGGGAGGCTTTCCAAAGCTTTCTCTATATAATTTAAAACGTTATCTATATCTCCTAATACTTGTTCATTTGTAAACCGAATAACCTTAAAACCTATTTCATTCAGAATCTTAGTGCGTAGTTCATCAGCTTCCTTTTGTTCGATTGTAGTGTGGTAGCCACCGTCCACTTCAATTGCCAAATTTTTTTCGATATTGACGAAATCTATAATAAATTCGTCAACAATATGCTGTCTTCTGAATTTATAACCCAATTTTTTTCCTCGTAAACATTCCCACAAAACCTGTTCAGCTTGAGTGGAGTGTTTTTTATTCTGCGTTTGTAATTCCTTTAGCAATTTATATGCGGATGGACGAGCCGTCATATATTTTTTGCGTATTGTTTGGGCTTTGGCCCCATGGGAGGACTGGGGAGGGCCGCCCTTTTTCCACAATTTACTCCTTTGCGCCACTCCAAACCTATGTTGTTCATCAATAATAGCTAACCCTAAATTCTTAAATTTCACTTTGTCTTCAAGAAGTGCGTGAGTGCCAACCAGTATCTTTAATTCGCCATTTTCTAAAGCTTCGTGAATTTCTTTGCGTTTTGAAGTTTTAGTTGAACCAGTAAGTAATTGAATACTGATATTCAATTTATTACACCATTTTAATAATCCGTTATAGTGTTGGACTGACAAAATTTCAGTCGGCGCCATCAAACAAGCCTGAAAACCATTGTCAAGTGCCATGAGCATTGACATGAAGGCTACTATGGTCTTTCCGGAACCCACATCGCCCTGTAATAAGCGATTCATCTGTGCATTACTCCCCAAATCTGCCCTAATTTCCTTTAAAACCCGCTTCTGTGCATTGGTCAATTCAAAGGGTAAATGGTCATTGTAAAAGCTGTTAAAATAATCGCCCACTTTTTCAAATTGAAAGCCTTTTATTTTCGATTTATGGATTAAATTCTTCAGAATTAATTGCAATTGAATATAGAACAGCTCTTCAAATTTTAATCTAAATTGTGCTTTTGCCAATAGTTCTTGACTCTTCGGAAAATGGATATTTAGTAACGCTTCAGGTTTAGAAATCAGTTTTAATTCAGAAAGAATAACATCAGATAATGTTTCTACAAATTTGCCTTTGGTTTCTAAAAATAGCTGTTGCACTATTTTACTAATTACACGATTACTAATCCCTCTATTCGCTAATTTTTCAGTAGAAGGATAAATGGGTTGAATGCCCGAACTCAATCCTTTTTTATGTTCGTCAACGGTTTCTATATCTGGATGTGGCATATTAAATTTTCCACCAAACACATTTGTTTTTCCAAAGATCACATAGGGCGTATTCAATTTTAGGCGCTCGCGAATCCATTTCTGTCCTCGAAACCATACCAATTCCATAGTGCCTGTATCATCTTGAAAGGTGGCCACCAATCGTTTTCCACGTTTTTGGGCTACTTCCTTAAACCCCGTTATTTTTCCAATAACCTGTACATCGGCATTGTTAGGTTGCAGTTGGTTGATTTTATAATACTGAGTACGGTCGATATAGCGATTCGGAAATAAATTCAGAATATCCTGATAGGTATGTATATTCAGCTCCTTGCGCAATAAATCCGCTCGATTGGGGCCTACGCCTTTTAAATAATCTATGGGAGTTTGTAAATTAATAGACATAGAGCGAATTTAAGCAAAACATTAAAAATTCACACCCTTAATGAATTCTTAGTATTAGATTATATTTAGAAAATTTTTTCAGAATTAATACATTACTTTTAATCGTATAGAATTCCCCGTATGCTTGCATCGGGGTTTCCGTTGAAATTGTCATTCCCGTGAAATCAAAGATTCATGAATTCGTTAATATGAAATAAAAACCTATGAATAAAACGGGAATCTAAATATTAGAATTTCGGTTTTTATCCCTGAAATCAAAATAAAATCAATGAAATGCCTCCGTGTCTTGCTCCGAATAGCTGCTTTTTATGAAATTCTTTAATATTTATTGAAAACAATAAATTTTTAGCCTAAAATTCTATTTCAATGGTTAAATTTGAAATTCTTAACGGATAAAAGCATTTTAATTCATGAGAAAACTTAACGAATTTATTTGGGAAACGCACGGTATCCATGCTGGTACGGAACAGGATCACGTAAAGCACGGTATTGATAAACTAGAGGATATTATAGATAAAGCGATTGAAGCTGGAAACCCAAGTATTACCTTTATCATCCATTCTCCCAGGTTAACCAATTTTCGCTATATCGCTGAAAGAGAAACACAAGTTAAGTTTATTCGTGGGAATAAATCGTATTTAAATTACCCGAAGCGTATTGCCAATCTTCGTAAAAAATATGAAGGACAAATCAATATCAAATATGGTGTTGAATTGGAATGGATGGGACCGGATTTAGGCTTGCAATGGAGCCGTTCAAAAATATTTCAAGCCGAAGATGCCGATTATGTGATTGGTTCTGTGCATTTTGCACCAGAAGGTTTGCCCTATGATGGCTCGAAAGAAGAAGCTCAAGAATTATTGAAACTAAGAGGAAGTCTTGAAGCGTATTGGGATGGTTATTTCAACGAAATGATCCAAATGATTGAGTGTTTTGGGGATATGATTCAAATTATTGGTCATATCGATTTGCCAAAATTAAATGTGGATATGCCAGATGCTGTGGTAAATTTTGAAACCAGTTCGCATCCTTTGGCCAATAAATTCAGAACACTTTTAGAATTAATTGCCGATAGAAATTTATCACTAGATGTAAATATGGCGGGTAAGTTTAAAGGTGTTGGCGTGTATCCAGTTCAAAGTATTTTGCGTCGTGCCAACGAGCTGCAAATCCCAGTATGTGTTGGTACAGATACGCATCATGTTAAATATTATGGTTTAAATTACAAGGAAAGTTTAGAATACATTCAAGAAGCCGGTTATGAGAATTATGTGAGTTACTCAAAATTGATTCCTGAGAATAGAACAATTTTTGACGACCATGATTTAAAGGTAAAATATACCGTTTTAAATAAAGGGATAGAGTTGTTAAATCAACGACTAGATGAAACTCAAAGACGTATTATACCCGATTTTTCTTTTGGTGGCTCATTTTCTGAATTTGTAAATATTTACAGAAGTGCCACAGGAATGGGCGAGTATAATGCCATTAGGATTCGTAAATGGGGCAAATCAATTACGGTTACTGATGAAACGCCTAAGAATACAAAACGAATTGTTAATGGTTTGTTTTCTGAACATTTAGATGAACCTGGCGTTATTTCTTCATTGTTTAACACCTTAGCTTCCGAAGGGATAAATGTAAATACTGCTAGGTTAAAATCGAATAATGATGGTACTGCTGTAGCGTTTTTATCTATTGATAATGCCAACGGAACTGTAGAAAGCGCCATTGAATTCATTAAAGGAACAGATGGCGGTCTTTTTAAAGAACTTACCTATAAGGAAGATGCTGTTTTACCCAATTATTACAGTAAAGGTGTTTATTTATTAGAAATGGACGGTGTAAAGTTAAACTTGGCTTTGAGCAAAAAAGTGATATTAACAAAACACAATAATGCACCTGGAGTTTTGTTAATATTATTATCGGCATTGGCTTCTAGAAATATAAATATCAAGGATTTACGATTAGGTAATTTGAACAATATAGGCTATTCTGCGCTTGTGGTAAATGGAGATAGTAATGAGATTAGAAATCTTTTAACCAAACTGGGAGATCAATATTATGAGGCTAATTTAATTGAGTTTCATAGTTTTTAATTGCGTCTGTTTTTGATTTTCAAACTGCATATTTTGAGTATGTTTCATACTTGTTTTTGAGTACATATCTGCCATAAAATTGGATTGTTGTAAGTATTTCATACACAATAATGTTAAAATCGTTAACTTTATTGTGTAATCAACTAAACCGACCACAGTCTCTCTAAGTGAAGCAACGATTAATTTCAATTTTGCTTAATCCCTTTGTAATAGCACTTTGTGTTTCAATTACTATAATTGCTTGTTTACCAAATTCTTTTTCTAAATATAAAGTCGAACTAATAAAAAAAGAGCAATCAAATAGTACTGAAAGTATTATTTACTTCAATGACTTGGACGGTGACCATAAAAGCGAAAAAATAGTAGCGCAAACAAACACACTAGGCCATGCGAGTTTTTTACTCTATAAATCTAACGGCGATTTTTTAGATCAATTTAATGTTTTGGGTAAATTCCCATACTTACATAAATATTTGTGGTTTGTAGATGCAGATGCTAATGGGATTAAGGAAATTTATATGATATCTCAAGTACGCGATTCTGTTTTTTTAAATATCACAAAACCATTTGAAAATAAGGAGACCATTACAACACGTATTTTTGTAGATACCATTAGCAAGTTTAATAATGCCTATGATTTCAGACTCAGTATTTGTAGAAATTTCTCCATTATTGAAGGGCTGGCCAATGAAGTTGTTTTTAATTTAAATACGGGGTTCTCAGCCAATCCCAGGCATACTTATAAGTATGATTATGTAAATCATCGCATCATCAAATCAGCACATTTAACAAATCCTGCTTTTATTTCTGGGGTGTTTAATTTAGATGACGATGCTGACAATGAATTTATTATTGGAAACCATGCATCAGCAAATGCTATAGATAGTAGCTATTCAAAACGTTCTGATAGTAGCTCATGGTTAACGGTTTTAGATCATGATTTAAATTTTTTATTTCCCCCTATAGAGTTTAAGGCACTTGGTGGGTTTAGAATAACCAAAGCAAAAAAAGAAAACCAGAATACATTAATTGCGCTATTTAAATCTAGACAACACCAAATATTACCCTCAAAATTATTGCGAATTTCATCAAAAGGAATTATTGAAAAAGAGTTTGTTTTACCTAAAGGCACTTATAATTCTTTATTCCCATTTAACGAAAAACTATTTACACTTTATGAAAGAGAGCATAACCAATTGTTGTTTTTTAATGACGATTTAAAAGTCATTAAAACAATTTCATTAAACCTCAATATTCGACTGTTACATTACATTGATATTGATGCGGATGGTAAAAAGGAATGGTTAGCCTTTCATTTAGACAAACAAACCATAACAATTTATAGACATAATTTTAAGCACCCCGTTTCATTTAAATATTCTGGGAACTCTAAAGGAGACTGTCAGAGCTGTGGGATTAAACAAATAAATGCTTCCGAAAATCAATTATATTTTCAGAATGCAGGAGTTAACCAACTTTTTTTATACGGTTATAATACCTTATATGCTTTTCAGTATCTTATCTATTTTGGCATTTACCTAGGTGTTTTAGGTTTGGTTTTATTAGTCCTTAAAGGACAAGACATTAGAGAAGCTAGGAAGCGGGCTATTGAAAAAGAGATATCAGAACTTCAAATTAAGACCATTAAAAATCAGGTAGATCCACACTTTGTGTTTAACGCTATAAATACCATTAGCGAAATGACGCTTATGGATAATAAACTGGAAGCCGATACCTATATCAGTCAGTTTTCAAAATTTATGCGGAAAACATTACAACACTCTGATAAAATAGCAACCACTTTAAAAGAAGAGTTGGCATATACCGAGAATTTTATAAAACTACAGCAGATTCGTTTTAGTAATCGGTTTGATTATACCATTGCAATTGACAAGAACGTAAAATTAGATACAAAAATACCCAAACATGCGCTATTTACCTATGTGGAAAACGCCATTAAGCACGGGTTGGTATTAAGAGAAAATGGCATGCTGAACATAAATGCCAACTATAAAAATGATGTTTTAATATTAAGTGTTGAAGATAATGGTGTGGGTTTGAGACACAAAAACAGTAACAAAACCAATTCCACGGGCAATGGCCTTTTGATAATGGAACAAATTTTTGATTTGTATTCTAAATTGAATAAAAAGGAAATCAAGCACCAGCTTATAGAGTTGGTTGATGATTTAGGAAACCCATCGGGCGTTAAATTTGAAATTAAAATATTGAACTAATGACAATTATCATATTTATAGCGAGAACAGTATATTATTTTTAAAGAATTTTCATGTTAATAATAGTGAAAAAATATGTAGATTATGAGTGACAAGCCAATTAAAGTAATAGTAGTAGATGATGAACCAAGAGCATTAAATCGCATGAAATTGCTTTTTAATAATTTTCCAGAGGTGGAGCTTTTAGGACTTATTGAAAATGCCGAAATTGCCCTTGAAGCCATTTTAAAACACGAACCCCATTTGGTGTTTATGGATATAGAAATGCCAGGGCGTTCTGGGTTGGAGTTGGCAGATGATATTAATAAAAACAACCTAGATACAAAAATTATTTATATAACCGCTTATGAACATTACGCCATTAAAGCCATAAAAAATGGGGTATTTGATTATTTATTAAAACCGATTAATATAGACGAAGTTAAAGCCACCCTAGAGCGTTACAAAACAAAAGAACTTACCAACCTTAGTAAACGCGAATTTGAAATTATACGCTTGATAGGTCAAGGTTTAAACAGTAAAGCTATTGGAGAAAGCCTGTTTATTAGTCGGCATACTGTGGATACGTATCGGCGCACTATTCTTGAAAAAACAGGCTGTAAAAATGCTGCGGAGCTGATTAGTTATGCTACGCGGAATAATTTGATTTAACTTTTTTTTGTCATTCCCTCGAAGAAGGGATTTATTCGTCATTGCGAAGCAAATTGAAAATTTGCTGTGGCAATCTGTTTGTTTTGTCATTGCGAGAGAAACGAAGCAATCTGTTTGTTTTTACTTCCAATTCATGAGAATACTTCTCCCGATAGTGAACGGGACTTTTTTCTTTCGTGATGATGTTGTTTTCCCATTCCTGTGAGGCAGGAACCCTCTAGTTTCTATGAATTTCTAAATACTATTTTCTCTTAGAAAACAACAAATACAACTTATCGTAAAAATTGTGTGGTTTATCTTTCTTGTTATCCTTGTTTTTTTGCGGTTGGTCTTAACTCTCAATGTTGAGTAGTAATTGTCTCAATTTTAGACATAATTGAGAATATTTTCTGGTTTATTTTTAGTAAAAATCATTAAAATTATGAAACAATTTTACTCTCTTTTAGTTATTCTTTTCTTTTTCTTAAACTTTTCTTATTCACAAACTACAGCTATTCCTGATTCAAACTTTGAGCAAGCACTAATTGACCAAAATATTGATAGTGATGGAATTGTGAATGGACAGGTTATGACCAGTGATATTTCTGATATTACTTATTTAAATGTTACTTTTAAGAATATTTCAGATTTAAGTGGTATTGAAAGTTTTGCTAATTTGGAAAGACTTATATGTTTTAATAATAATTTAACTTCTATAAATGTTAGTAATAACTCAAAGTTAACTTATTTAGTTGTTTCTAATAACCAACTTACCTCACTTGATGTTAGTTTAAACACAATTTTAGATAGATTATTCTGCGACACCAATAATTTAAACTGTATAACAGCAAATCAAAATCAAATAGATAACTATTCATTTTCTCCTCTTTGGCGTAAAGATGAAAAAGCTAATTATAATTTGAATTGTAATTCAGACGATGACAATGATGGTGTTATAAATAATATGGATCTGTGCCCTCAAACACAAGGTGGTTTATCTGTAAATGAATATGGGTGTAATATTTCTAATGAATATACTTTTATTCCAGACTATAACTTTGAGCAAGCTTTGATTGATTTAAACATAGACGGAGATGGAACCATAAACAGGCAGGTGCTAACAAGCGAAATATCTTCTTTAAAATCTTTGGATTTAAATAGTAAAAACATTTTTAGTCTAAGAGGAATTGAAGATTTCGCAGAAGTAGATAGCCTAAATTTACTCAACAATAAACTTTTGGAAATCAACCTAAGTAACAATGCCAATTTATCTTATTTAAATGTTGGGAGTAATAAATTAACTTCTGTGGATATTACATCAAATCCTTTATTGGAAAACCTTGTAGCTTACAATAACAATATTTCATTTATAAACAATAGCAACAATCCAAATTTAACTCACGTCAATGTTTCAAGTAATCAATTAACATCTTTAAATTTAAGTAGTAATTTAAACTTAATTGAGTTGTACTGTGGTTCTAACCAACTTAATCAAGTTAGTGTAGATAGCTATCCAGATTTAACTGTATTAAATGCTAGCAATAATCTATTAACTTTTATTGACGTATCTCAAAATTCTAAACTTTCAGATTTAAACATAGCTAATAATCAAATATTGGCTATTATTAGAAACCCAATTGCTAATTTGATGAGTTTTAATTGTAGTTCAAATCAATTAAACTCTTTGGATGTATCAGATTGGACTAATCTGATAACTATAAGTGCTGATGAAAATTTATATGGCTGTATTACTGTCTCTCAAAATCAATTTAACAATTTACCAAATGATTGGTTGATTCATACAAAAACACCATTTGCCGTTGATTGTAGTAGTAATGATCACGACAACGATGGAGTTTTAAATGAGAATGACAAATGCCCTTATACGCCTGCTGGAGAAACTGTAGATGCAATTGGGTGTTTAACAGATGAATATATCACAATTTCAGATGCAAATTTTGAGCAAGCACTAATAGATTTAGGGGTTGATTCAGATGGCATTATTAATCAAACAGTTTTTAAGCAAGACATAGCTTATCTAACTGGCTTAGATGTTAGGTCAAAAGAGATAAATGATTTATCGAACATAAAGGAGTTTAAATCACTTGAATCATTAATATGTTTTGATAATAATTTAACATCTTTAGATTTGAGTAAAAACCTTAATTTAAAATACCTTGTGTGCGAAAGAAATCAGTTAACAGTATTAAATGTTAAAAATGGAAATAATTTAAATTTTATTAATTTTTACGCAAGAGAAAACCCCAATCTAGCATGTGTACAAGTTGATGACCCTGCATGGTCAAATCTTAATTGGACGAATATTGATGAACAAACTAGTTTTGGTCTAAAATGTGATGGCTTGATTACTTCAATTCCTGATTCAAATTTTGAACAAGCTTTAATTGATTTAAGTATTGATAGTGATGGGACAATTAATGGGCAGGTTTTAACAAGTGATGTAGATTATATCACAACATTAGATGTACAAGGGAAAAATATAGCAGATTTAACAGGTGTTGAAGATTTTGTTGCTTTAACTAATCTAAACTGCGCAAATAACCTGTTGAGTAATATTGATTTAGCTAATAACCTTTTATTAACTGAGTTTTCTTGTAACTTTAATGCTTTATCGAGTATTAATGTTACTCAAAATTTATTGTTAGAAGAATTAGATATAAGCTCAAATTTACTTTCAGATATTAACTTAACATTTAATACAAAATTAAGAGGTTTATATTGTGGGAATTATTCATATAGTGGAGGGGCATATAATAAAAACACAATTTCAAGTCTTGACTTATCCAACAACATATTGCTTACTGATTTAGATATAGGAGAAAGCCAATTTACTTCTATAGATTTAAGTAATAATCCAAAATTAGAATATTTGTATTGCTCTGACAATCTGCTTTCAGAACTGAATTTATCAAATAACACCTCTCTTATAGAATTAGAATGCGCTAACAATAAAATAAATCAGATTGATTTATCAATTTTTCCAAATTTACAGTGGATATATATCAAGAATAATTTATTGACAAGTTTTGATATTTCTAACAACGCTAAGTTAGTATTTGTAGATTGTAGTGATAACCTTTTGGAAGTTTTTATTGCAAAAAATGGATTTAATTCTCTTATAGACCAAAATGTAAACCCAGATTATAATTTCGACGCAACAAATAATCCAGACCTAACTTGCATTCAAGTTGATGATTCAACTTGGAGTACAACAAATTGGGCAAATATAGACCCACAAACCAGTTTTAGTGAAGATTGTGGTGTTTTATGGTCTTCTAGTTTAGATGATACATCAAGCTTTGTTACTACTGATAACGACTTAGATACTTTTAATTGGGAAGTAGAGGGTGGAGGTACATTAAGTAAAGGATTCTCTAGTGGTGGTTCGCGTTTCTTTTCAAAATCTTGGGACTCTAATGTTGGTAACTTAACTCCAGATAATTTACTTATAACTCCAACAGGAGTTATAACAATCCCAGCGCAAGTAGCTTCCATTTCTTTTTCACTAAATGTTGAGGCTTCAAATGCTACAAAACCAGCAGAACATTTTGCCATATATGTTTTTGATGAGGCTTTAGGACAATCATTTGATAATAAAATTCATGAGGAAACATTGACTGTTGGTGGGAATGGGAGTGGAAAAGACATTAATGCATCTATTCCTGTTTCTTTTGCAGGTAAAAACATTGGAATTATTGTAAGACATTATAATACTATTGGTCAAGATAAATTGTATGTAGATGACTTTGAAGTGAGTTATGAGCACCAAGCATTATCTATAGAAAAAGATTTAGTTCAATCAATTTCAGTTCACCCAAACCCAGTTGATGATATTCTTACTATAAACTCTAAAATACAAATAAATAAAGTCGAAGTTTATTCTATACTTGGAAATCGTGTTTTTGAAATTAAAGACACTTCAAAAGTAAACGTTAGTAATTTAGTATCAGGATTGTATTTGGTAAAAATATTTTCTGGGGAGCTTAGTATCATTAAAAAAATTATTGTTGAATAACTAAATTATACAAATACGCTATTAATCAATTCTAAGGGAGAACCAAAGGAAGTAAATTTTTCAAAGCATAATTTACTTCCTTTTTTAGTCTATAGCATTTTGAAATAAACTTTGCTATATTCACTCTATGAAATTTAGCCAAGTATTATTCTTTTTATTCATATCATTTTTGGGATTTTCCCAACAAACAAAATATGTTGATTTTAAAACCGCAAAAGTTGAAATTGGTTTTAGTGATAAAGGAGAAATTGGAGTTGGAGGTTTTATATCTTATGAGTTTGATATTTTAAAAGATATAGATTCAATATTCATTGACGCTAAAGGATTTGACCTAATTTATTGTTCTTTAGATAAGGAAGAACAAGACAGTATTTATGATGGAAAAAAGTTTACGATAAAGCATTCATTCAAAGCTAAAAACACTCACAAATTAGAAGTTTTTTGGTCCATTAACAACCCAAAAAAAGCAATTTATTTTATTGACTGGAAAAACAATGATTCTCTTCAAGATAATCGGCAGGTATGGACTCAAGGTCAAGGTAAATATACCAGTAATTGGATGCCATCCATTGATGATATGAATGAGAAAATTGAGTTTGATATAAACATCACTTACCCTCCTAAAGGATTTGAAGTAATTTCAAATGGGAAATTAATTGAAAAGGACACAACAGGGTATTATAATAAGTGGCATTATGATATGCAAAACCCCATGTCAAGCTATCTAGTTGCTCTCGCCATTGGTAAATACAATAAAAAAGTAGCGTATTCAAATAGCGGCATTCCTTTAGAAATGTATTTCTACCCAGAAGATTCCTTAAAATTCGAACCAACCTATCGCTACACCAAACAACTATTCGATTTTCTAGAAGATGAAATTGGTGTGCCATATCCGTGGCAAAATTACAAAATGGTACCGGTAAAGGACTTTCTGTACGCTGGTATGGAAAATACAAGTCTTAATATTTATTCAGATGCTTTTGTTGTAGATTCCATTGCGTTTGTTGATAAGAATTTTGTGAACATCAATGCACATGAATTAGCACACCAATGGTTTGGGAATTTAGTAACGGCTACTTCTGGAACACACCATTGGTTGCAAGAGGGTTTTGCTACCTATTATGCGCTATTAGCAGAACGAGAAGTTTTTGGTGACGAGTATTACTACTGGAGACTCTACGAATATGCGCAAGAATTAGTAGCACAAGATAAGGCAGGTGGAAGCACTTCGTTATTAGACCCAAAATCTAGTAGCACCACGTTTTATAAAAAAGGGGCTTGGGTGTTACATTTGTTACGGGAAAAAGTAGGGGATATCGCTTTTAAAAAAGGAGTTAAGCGCTATTTAAAGAAGCATCAATTTAAAAATGTTGAGACGGATGATTTTATAAGTGAGGTTGAAACCGCTAGTGGAGCGAATTTGGATGAATTTGTGAAAGTTTGGTTAGAAAGTGAAAAATTGCCAAAAGTAGAAATTAAATTTTTTGATAATTCCTTCGGTTCATATACTATATCGAAAAATGATTTTGCTATTCCTATTAAGTTTGACTTTTATAAATGGAATGATAAAAACAATCAAGGAAGCTTAATTAGTTCAGAATATCAAACTCTAATTTCTAAAAAAGGGTTAGATATATTTGATCATAAAGCAAAATCAATTATTCCTAATCCTAGCTTTGACAAGCTTCTAAATATAAGAATAGAAGATACTAGTAAAGGTTGGTTTAATAGATTCATGCTTTCATCTAATTTTTTAGATAAAATATTTGTGTTGGATAATATTGAACAAATTGATGAAAGGGAAAGAATTAAAATATATAATCATGTACTGTCTATGGAGAATAATATTTTTCTTAGAAAGAAAACTATAAATCTACTTGGAAAAGAACTATTTCTAAATAAATCTATTGTTTTTAAAACTGCATTCAATTTAGAGGAAATAAAAATTCGTCAAGCTATTGCTCAATCTCTTTTAGAAATCCCTTCAGAATTAAAAACAGATTATGAATCACTTCTAAACGACAAATCCTATATCACTATAGAAACCGCCTTATTCAACTTATGGAAAAACTTTCCAGAAGACAGACATAAATACTTAGATAAAACAAAAGAAATTCAGGGTTTCAATAATAAAAACGTTCGAATTCTTTGGTTAACACTCGCTTTAATTACTGACGATTATCAACCTGAAAACAAAACACAATATTTTAAGGAGTTGACAGATTATACAAGTCCGAAATATGGTTTTGAAGTGCGACAAAATGCATTTCAATATTTAAATGAAATAAAAGCTTGTAATGATGATTGTAACAAGAATTTACAACAAGCTGCTAAACATCATAATTGGCGATTTAAAAAGTTTGCTCAATCGCTTTTGGGAGCGGAGTAATTCCGTCATTGCGAGTGCAACGAAGCAATCTAGGATTTCACTTTTGTTGCCTGAGATTACTTCGGTCATACTTCCCTCGTAATGACAAAGACAGTTTTACTTCCTCCGTTCATAATTCGTAGGATTTCTACAAATCAAACAATCTGCCAAATAAGTAATAGAAAGTTCAAAAACACCATCAGTTCTTCCAATGTTTGAAGTATTGAAATCATAAGAAAACCCAAAACGCAAACGTTCAAATTCCAATCCCGCAAAAACATTAACGGATGTTAATAAATGGCTATTGCCACTATTTCTAGCAGGATTTGTAACAGCCATAGCACCTAAAAATAGTTTGTCCAATTTTGCAGTTGCAGCGACATCCAAACGGTTATAAGCGCCTTGTTGCATATAATTTGCCGAAAAAATCATATCGTTATAATCATAATACGGAAATCTATAATTGGCGTGAACGGTATAAAATATATCCAACGGCACATTGTCTCCATCAATGAACGAGATATTTGGTCTGTTTAAATGTTTTATCGCAGCACCTAACCATAAATCGGTATCGTTTCTGGTGTTTCGTTTGTCGAATACAAAACCTGCTGTAAAATCAACAAAACCAATATTTGAATTTGCGTTAGCTGCAAAAGGGTCTGCTGTGGTTGGATTTATAGTGCCTGCATTAATATTGATTTGATCGGATAAAACCAAATTTCTAAAATTAAAGGATTTCATACCATAACCCACTTCAATAGCGGGTCTGAAATACCAATCGTTGGACAATCTAACGATATATGCAAAATTCCCATTGAACTGAAAATGGTTGTAATTCGTACTGTTTTCACGCTGGTTTAAAACACTAAACCCAACGCCGGCACCAATAGTTTCTAACCATGTATTTAAAAACGCATATTCGGTATCTACTTTTAAATCCAAGTGTGGCCATTGGGTCCTGTGCATGATTCCAAAATAGGTAGCTTGTTCAAACCCTGAAAACGCAGGGTTCAAACTTTCGGGCATCATAAAATATTGTGTAAAAACAGGGTCTTGTGCATGTGCCTTAAAACAAAAGCAAGCAGTTATGATCAATATATATAGTCTTACCTTCATTTCTTCTATTTAATTAAAACAACAACACCTTTGCTCGTAATGGTTTCGCCATAAAATGTGTCTCCAGAAAAGGTATAATAGTAATTCCCGTTTTCAGCATTTGCATCTTTTATTTTGCCATCCCATCCTCTTAAGTCATCTCCTTTTTCAGAATAAATCATGCCTCCCCAAGTATCATAGATATTGAGTTCCATATTGGATAATGCAATTTGTGATGGCAGAAAATAATTATTTAAGGCATCATTATTTGGTGTAAACGCATTTGGCATCATTAAGCTATATCCTTTTTCGACATCAAGTATAATTAGTTTTGTATAAACACAGCCAAAAGGATACGTCACAGTTTGGATCACTTCATAAGTGCCAATAGCTTTATAGATGTGAATAGGATTTTCTTCACTTGAAAAATTCCCATCTCCAAAATTCCATGACACACTTACAAAATCTCCAGTTGACGTATTTGTAAATTGAATAGGATCTTCTATAGAATAAAATCCATAAGTGCTGAAAGCAGTTGAACTTAGTGTAAAATCAGGATCGCCCAATTCAGGAATATTTACATTGTATGAAAATGATGTGGAACATCCCATACTATCGGTGACATCAATAATAACGAGTCCGTTATTATCCGTTTCCATGATTTCATTATTTGCACCGCTAACAGTTCCGTTAGACCAATTGATTTGATAGGGCGGTACACCACCACTTGGTTTCGCTATAAAAGATTGCTCAACAGTTTTGGCATCACAATCAAAATCTGTGATGACCTCTACATCTACGAGTAAAGGCTCAAATCTATTAATTGTGAAACTATCTGAAACTTCACAATTATTTGCATCGGTAACCGTAATGCTATAATCTCCCGGTGGAATGTTATTTAAATCCTCCGTAGTTTCGCCATTAGACCATAAATAGGAGAGCGGCAATGTGCCTCCTGTTACAATTAAATTTATGGCCCCACTATTAGCATCATTACAATCTAAGGCGTCCGTTTTTGTTCCAGAAACCTGTAATTCAGCAGGTTCAGTAATTACAAAGGTTTCTGTAATGATACACGGTTTACTATCGGTAATGGTTACGGTATAGGTTCCAGGACCGATATTATTTCGTTCTACGCCAGCAGTTGGATCATCATCCCAATTTAAATCAACTGGGTCAATGCCGCCTTCTAAATTTAAAACGATACGACCGTCATTCGCACCAAAACAAGACACGTTTGTAACATCAGGTGTTATTCGGAAAATTGGTGGTTCTGCAATGATTATAGTGGCTTGTTTTTCACAATCTGTAGCATCAGTCACAGTAATAATATATGTTCCGGGAGATAAATTTGATTGCACTAATCCAGAGCCTAAATTGCTCCAAGCTACAGTATATGGTGGGTTTCCTCCTGAAATATTATTTATCGTAATTGACCCATCATTATCATCATAACATTCTATTTCTGTTGCCGTATAATCAATAATAATTTCATCAGATTCATTTAAAATAACCTCTAAAGTATCGGTACAATCAGATTTATCGGTAACGGTTAAATTGTAAGTTCCCGCAATTAAACCAGTCAAATTTTGACTGGTACTTGTAAATCCATTGGGTCCTATCCAACTATAAGTGTAATCAAAAACACCCGGAGAAATTTCAATTTGCCGTCCACCAGAAATAGCAACGTTAATTTCGCCAGTAGCTTCACCAAAACAAATCACATCCACTTGATTTACTAAACTCGCCTGTAATTCAGGTGGTTCAATAATAGAAAAGCTTTGAACGATTGGGGAACAGTTTTTAGCATCTGTCACGGTAATTTCATAAGTACCCTCATCCAAATTTGATAAGTCTTCAGTTGTTGCAAAAGCGGCTCCATTTCTAGTCCAATTATAAGTGTAAGGCGTCGTGCCTCCAGAAACTTCAATACCTATTTCTCCATCATTCGCATTAAAACACGAAATGGTTTCAGGATCAAAATCTATCATACTAAAAACAAGTTCATCTGGTTCAGTAATTGTAAATGTTTCAGAAAACGGACAACCACCATCATCTAAAATTGAAACCGTATAATCTCCGGGCGCTAGGTTGAAAATATCTTCATTCGTATTGGTGTATCCGTTTGGTCCTGTCCAATTAATTTGATACGGATTTCCAGTTGCAAACGGTACACCTCCTGAAATAGTAATCTCTAACGCACCGCCATTATCGAGATAACAATCGCTATTGGTTTGATTTGTGAGGATGCTTATGGATGGATTTACCGTAATTTCAACTTCAAAATCCACACCAATACAAGTTCCCAAAGTAGGGGTTACAGTATAAGTTACTATGCTCGGATTTGTGGTGGTATTCGTAAGCGTTTGGGAAATAGAACTTTGAGGTGTGATTTCTGCAGATGCACCAGTAATAGTGGCTGCTGGGTTAATAATAGGATTCGTCCATGTATAGGTTGTTCCAATAGGCGCGATATCTCCACCAGAACTATCTGGACTGATATTGAATGCGTTTCCACTACAAATCACATCCGATTTATCGCTGATATTTGGCGTTTCATTCACCATGTTTTCAGAGATCGCAGATGTTATTTCAGTACATCCCCCAGATGAAAATGTAATAATCACATAATAATAAATCGTGCCAACTGTCCCAGACGGTGGTGTATAAGTTGTACCTGTTTCACCTCCAATTGCTGTTCCTGTTGTAGCATCATTTACTGTATTGCTATACCATTGATAAGTTGGTGTACCTACACCATTTGAGTATCCTACTGAAAGCGTATTAAATGTTTCGCCAAAACAGACGGTTTCAGAAATTGGTTGTGTAGTGATGGTTGGCGCCTGATTTATAATGACTTCGGAAGTATCACTAACCACGCTACATCCTGGCCCGGGTTGTGTTATTTCCACATAATAATAAAGTGTGCCAACAGATGCAGTTGGTGGGGAATAAGTGCTATTTGTTGCACCTGAAATTAAAGCACCTCCAGTATTGCTATTAGTTGGATTGCTATACCATTGATAGGTATAGAGAGTTCCCAATCCACCTGTTACAGTTACTTCTAAATCTTGGGGTGTCGTGCCTTGACAAAGTGTTTGGGACACTACTGGTTGTGATGAAATTATGGGATCATCTAGAACGACAACTTCTGAAACGTCGCTTGTAATAGGTGCACATCCGCTTCCGCTGATAGAAATAGTGATGTAATAATAATAAGTTCCTGATGTTGTAAAAGTAGGAGGCTGGTAATTGATACCTGTAGCTCCCGCTATTGGTGTGCCCCCTGTATTGGAATTAGTGGTGTTTGAATACCATTGATAAGTTACCGTTCCCGTACCTCCAGAATGGGTTACCGATAAATCTGTAGTAACATCTCCGCCAACACAAATACTTTGTGTAGCTATGGGATTAGTATCTATTTGAATGCCGTCAACAATTTCGATTGTTGCAACATTTGATGTGATTTCATTACAACCGGCACCAGAAGTAAAAGATGCAATAACATAATAATAAACAATCCCAACAGGATTATTTGGAGGTGTATATGTCGCATTGGTTTCACCTGAAATAGCAGTTCCGGTTGTGGTATTGTTAACCGTATTGCTATACCATTGATAGGTTGGTGTTCCTGGGCCATTAACAGCAACTGATAATTGGTTTATGGGGCCGTTCAAACAAATTATTTCAGATTGTGGCTGAGTTGTATATGCTGGAGCAGGATCAACTGTGATGACTAAATTTACGGAAGCACCAGCACAGGTGCCGTTTGAAGGTGTAATGGTAAAAGTGACATCTTCGGAAGTTGTATTAGAGTTGAATATCGTTTGAGCAGGAATAACATCAGAATTTCCGTTAGGAATAAATCCTGTAACGCCAGCAGGTGCAGTTGCAGTCCACGTGTAAGTTGTTCCAGTAACATCAGATGTCAGATTAACTGGGGCAGTATCTGTTCCAGAACAAATGGTCTGCGTTAAATCAGTATTTGTTAGCGTAGGAATTTCATTGATTACAAAGTCCTCTGTATCTGTTGTCGTGCCGCAACTTGAAGTGACACTAAAGGTAACTTGATAATTCCCCGGTGTATTATAAACTATGGTCCCTGGATCTAAGGTGTTTGCCGTTGCTGGTGTTCCTCCCGGAAAGTCCCAACTGTAAGTAATGGTTTCTGAAACAGGAGCACAGGTATTTACATTTGCAGTAGGTGTTATGGAAGCAGTTCCACAAAAATCTGCAATGGCATTAATTGTATTCGTTGGTGGGCGTTTAACTTCTATATTTTGGGAAACAGAATCGGTGCCGCAGGTATTTGTAGTCGTAAGTGTAAGGGTATAAGTTCCCGCGCTGATAAATTCAAAAGAAGGAGAAGCAGATGCTTCATCTGTGCCATTGGTAAATCTCCATTGCCCGAAACTAGTCCCACAAAAACCTGGAGTATATGCAACTTCCCATAAATAGGTAACGCCGCCACAGCTATCCGTTAAATCTGTAGTATTAGTAGCTTGTACGGCGAGTGGTGTACAGCCATTAGCGCTATCTAGAGTAAAATCTGCAACCAGTTCAGGTTCAATACAAATTGTTTTAGTCACGGTATTGGTAACACCACAGGAATTTTCAGCATAAAGCGACACCGTGAAAGTTCCTGTTGTGGTATAGGTGTGCGTTGGATTCCTATCATTCGATGTTGTTCCGTCACCAAAGTCCCAGAAATATCCATCGTTAACCGCACAATTGTTGGTATAACCATCTAAAGAGGTGTTTTCAAACAAAACAGGTGTATTAACACAACTTGTTGGAGGGTCTTCAAAATCAACCTCTGGTTTTCTCAGAATAATTATCGGACCAGCAGTTAAATTTGTTTGCCCACATGATGTCGTAATCAATAAAACCACAGTATAGAAATCTGGACAACTTGTTGACGTATATGTATGCGGTATCGGAAAATCTTGCGAATTAACAGGATCCGCAGCATTAAAATATATAGAGGCTTCTAATTGTGCTTGTGAATAAATTGCGCTTGCACCATCTCCAAAATCCACAAAATAATTGGTATCGGGAGGATTTGATGCCCAAGAGCCAATAGCAAATTCCAACGGATTTGCAGGCGTACATAAATTTACGGTGTTTCCGGGATTTACGATAGATCCGGTAGGGTTACTGGAATTTTTTATGAGGTAACGTACGGTATTGTCACAATTGGTGCCATTACCCGTAATATCCATATTGAAAGAGCCTAATTGCGTATAGGTATGGCTCGCCGGAAACGTAACGCCCGTTTCAACTGGACTGCCATCTCCCCAATCTACATCATAAGAATTCAGACAGGTTGAAACATTATCAATATCGACATTAATGGTGTAAGACGGATCTGTAGTATTGTTTCCACAGTTATTAAAGGGATCAAATCTGCTATCAACATCATAAAATTCCAACAAAGGTTTTTGTCTTACCGTAACTTGTTTCATAATTGAAGCTGTACAACCATTGTTGTCCGTAACGGTAAGCGTAGCATTGAATATTTGATTGCCGCACCCTAGAGATGTAAATTCATGTGTGGGATTATTGCTTGTAGAACTGCCACCACCACTAAATGTCCAACTATAGCTAAAAGGGGCAGCCCCAGTAACATTTGATGTAAAATTTACTGGTGTTCCAGAGCACGTATCATCGTTGTTAAAAGTGAAATCTACCGTTGGTAACTCATTAACAGTTATTGTTGCAGAGCTATTTAAGTTGGTAACATCACCTAAACTATCTTCAACAGACACCAATTGATACGTAAAGGTTCCAGCTGTAGCGGTACTCACAGCCAAATCAACAGAATCGTTAGATCCGGTAGTAACTATTGTTAAATTCCCACCGCCATTAAGGGTGTATGTAAATGTATATGGGGCTGTGCCGCCAGAACCGGTAAACGTGATTTCTGGTTGGGGCGTGCTGTTTATACAAACATCGGTAGTTCCAGAAATTGTAGCCGAAGGCGGTAATACTAATTTAGAACTATTATGATTTATAAAAGACAACCCTTTATTAACCGATTGAAAATCTTGATATTCTGTAAAGTTTAGTCCGAAAAATGAAGCAATTATTAATGAGGAAAATAATGCAACAAGAAAACATTTCTTCAGCATACATAAAAGTTAAGTTAATAGCTGAGACTAAAATATATATTCTTTTTAAGCTACTCCCATAAAAATCGAAATAATGTATTTTTTTCCTTTAAAATACCTAGAGTTGGGTATCATACCAAATAATTTTACGATTGTAAATGTATCTTTTACTTGTAATACCTTATTTAGTTATATTTATAAATTAAAAAAGACATATGAAAGCCCTAGTCATATCAGGAGGAGGAAGTAAAGGTGCCTATGCCGGAGGTGTTGCACAATATTTAATGGAGGTTGAAGGACGTGATTATGATATATTTCTTGGGACTTCAACAGGGAGTTTATTGGTGCCACATTTGGCTGCTGGCGAAATTGATAAATTGTATGATGTATATACCAATGTGCAACAGCATGATATATTTAGTGTCAATCCGTTCGTTTTAAGGAAAAAAGGAAATCGGGAATTCGTTTCCATTGACTTTTTAAATGTATTGTGGCAGTTTATTAAATTTAAGCGCACTTTTGGTGAAAGCAAAGCTCTAAAACGCCACATTAAAAAGCATTTTGGCAAAGAAGAGTTTGATAAGATAAAAACCACAAAGGATGATGTTGTTGTAACAGTTTCTAACCTTTCTAAAAACAGGGTAGAGTATAAGTCGATCAAGGATTTTACCTATGATGAATTTTGCGATTGGATTTGGATTTCCTGTAACTATATTCCATTTATGTCTTTAGTTAAAAAGAATGGTTTTGAATATGCCGATGGCGGATTGGGCTGTGTCATTCCAATACGAGAAGCTATTTTAAGAGGCGCAACAGAAGTAGATGCTATTGTTTTAGAATCAGAATCCTTAGAGTATAATAAGGTGTTAGGGAAAAACCCTTTTTCATTGATGATAAACCTATTTGGGCATTTAGCAGATCAGTTAGAACGCAATGATATCATGATTGGTAAGCTGGCCGCAAAAAATAAAGATGTAAAACTTAATTTGTATTACACACCAACTAAACTTACCGAAAACTCATTAATCTTCAATAAAAAATTAATGACATCTTGGTGGGAGCAAGGTTGGGAATATGCCCAGGAAAAATGTGAACAGGCCAAATCTAATGAGTTGAGGTTGGATAAATAGCCATCTAAAACAACTCACTAACTTCTTCTTTTAAAATTGAAATTGCTGCATCACTAGGAGAATGGCGTTCCATCATTTCAGTTAAAAGCACTTCGCGCAATTTATTTGCAGAATCTGTTTTTTCAGAAAGATTTGCTTTTCGAATTAATTGAACAGTCGCACTTTTTGCTGTACATATAACGCTCCAACATTTCTCACTTACATAAATTTGTTGTGCTAAATTATGCTCCATTTCCTGTTGAATACTTTGTATCAATAAAGCTTCATAAGCATCTTTATCTGAGGATGTTGGTATTACTCTTAATAATAGTTTGTTTGGTGAAATGCGCTCCAAGAATAATGTTAATCTTTCATAGGCCTGAAGGCGTAGCGGTAGAGAGGTAGTTTGTAAATCTTTCTTTAATAAAAACCGTCTGCGACCATCTTCATTTTCCGTATGAGTCTTGAAAAAATAATAAGCAATCAATCCTGTAATTAAGGACGGTATTGTAAATAAAAATAAGTCTATAATTCTGCTGGATTCCATATTGATAGTGGTTAAGTTAGTTAACTAGGGTTGCTTTATGTTTACCTCCCAAATATACACAATCTTTCAAATTTTGCATGCCATTAAATGGTACAGGTGTTTTTTGATACATGTAGGTCTTATCTAATTCCTTTGATAAATTATGGTCATCTACATTAATCTCAACATCACTCATTTTAAATTCACATGGGTGTTCATAACCAGCTGCATGCGTAATTTCAACCAATTCTTTTCTAAAGGTTTTAAAATACTGTGCTAATCTTACGGATTTTAGAGTAGGGTCAATCCCATTTTGCAACCACTTGCTTTGAGTGGCAATTCCGCTGGGACAACGGTTAGTATGACATACTTGCGCCTGAATACAACCAATACTCATCATGGCTTCACGAGCCACATTAATACAATCTGCGCCCATAGCAAATGCCATGGCAGCTTTAGCAGGAAAACCAAGTTTCCCACTTCCTATAAACACAATCCGTTCACTTAAACCTTTTGCTTTAAAAAGTTTATACACATCACTAAATCCATATACCCATGGCAAAGAAACATGGTCTGCAAAACTTGGAGGTGCAGCACCAGTTCCGCCTTCACCACCGTCAACAGTAATAAAATCCGGGCCCTTTCCTGTTTTTTTCATAATATCGGCTAGTTCTTCCCATTGTTCTAATTTTCCAATAGCCGCTTTAATGCCAACCGGAAGCCCAGTCTTTTCAGCAATAGCTTCAATAAAATCTACCATTTCAGGAACGTTGGAAAACGCTTTGTGGTTTGGAGGGGATAGTACATCTTTACCAACCTCAACACCTCTAATTTCGGCTATTTGTTTTGTGATTTTTGCACCTGGAAGCACACCGCCCTTTCCTGGTTTTGCTCCTTGCGATAGTTTTACCTCAATAGCTCTCACAAACGGATGGTCTTCAACCAACTTTACCATCTTTTCCATAGAAAAACCACCATCTTCGGCACGAACACCAAAATAGCCGGTTCCAAAGTGAAATATTACATCGCCGCCGTTTTTATGATAAGGAGATAGGCCACCTTCTCCTGTATTGTGATAAGCACCTGCAATTTTAACGCCTTTGTTTAAGGATTCTATCGCTTTCGCGGAAAGTGAACCAAAACTCATAGCCGAAACATTTATAACTGATGCTGGACGATAAGGCGTTTTACGTTTATTAAATGCGCCCATAACCTTTGCGCAGGGTAAAAATGTTTTATCAATTTTATTAGGATGGTTTTCAGGAAGTTTATAAGGCATCATCGCATTATTGATAAAAATATGGTGATGCGCATAAATATCCCTGTCGGTTCCAAAACCCTCGTAATTATTTTCCCTTTTTGCCGAGGCATATACCCAACCGCGCTCTATCCGGTTAAAAGGCAATTCTTCTCGATTATTGGCTACAAAATATTGGCGCATTTCTGGACCAATACTTTCCAACCAATATCTTAAATGCCCAACCACAGGATAGTTATGACTGATAGTATGGGCCTTTTGGAAAAAGATATCGCGAATAGCTATTAGCAATAAGCATATTAAAACCCATAACCACCAAGGAATTTGACTTAAAAAATCTAACATATGTATTATGAATTTTAATTCAACAGAATTGTAAAGATATTTAAAAATAAAAAACTGTAACAAATCGGCTAATTGTTTATAATTATTGATAAATCTGATTTATTATCCCACTAACAATGGTTATTTTCACATATTGAAAAAGAAATAACATTGGAGAAATATTTAAGTCAGTTAAATAGCGCACAATTAGAGCCCACCATTCAGGTTGACGGCCCCATGATAGTCATTGCGGGAGCGGGATCTGGGAAAACCCGTGTGCTTACCTTTCGGATTGCTTACATGATGAGCAAGGGGATTGATCCGTTTAATATCCTATCATTAACCTTTACCAATAAGGCAGCTCGGGAAATGAAAGACCGTATTGCATCTATTGTTGGTGCAAGCGAAGCGAAGAATTTATGGATGGGGACCTTTCACTCTGTGTTTGCTAAAATCCTGCGTATTGAAGCTGATAGATTAGGCTACCCAAGTAATTTCACGATTTATGATACCCAAGATTCCGATAGATTGATTGCTTCCATCATTAAGGAAATGCAATTGGATAAGGATATCTACAAGTACAAACAGGTGCGTTCTCGTATTTCATCCTATAAAAACAGTTTGATTACAGTACGTGCTTATTTTCAAAATCCAGAATTAAAGGAAGCCGATACCATGGCGCGTCGCCCAAGAATGGGAGATATTTATAAAGCTTATGTTGAGCGCTGTTTTAAAGCTGGCGCAATGGATTTTGATGATTTACTGTTGAAAACCAATGAACTTTTGACCCGTTTTCCTGAAGTATTGGCTAAATACCAAAACCGATTCAAATATATTTTAGTGGATGAGTATCAGGATACAAACCATTCGCAGTATTTAATAGTGCGGGCGTTGTCAGATAAATTCCAAAATATATGTGTCGTTGGAGATGATGCGCAAAGTATTTATGCCTTCCGCGGAGCGAATATCAATAATATTTTAAACTTTCAAAAAGATTATGATGATGTAAAAGTGTTTCGACTGGAGCAAAATTACCGTTCTACAAAAAACATAGTTAATGCTGCAAATTCCATCATCGATAAAAACCAGACGAAACTTGATAAAATAGTTTGGACCGCCAATGATGAAGGTGCGAAAATAAAAGTAAATCGTTCGTTAACCGATGGCGACGAAGGCCGTTATGTGGCAAGTACCATTTGGGAAAACAAAATGCAACATCAGTTGCAAAATAGTGATTTCGCAATTCTTTATAGAACCAATGCGCAATCCCGTGCTATAGAGGATGCGTTGCGAAAACGAGATATTCCTTATAGAATTTATGGTGGTTTATCGTTTTACCAACGGAAGGAAATTAAGGATGTACTGTCTTATTTACGGTTGATTATAAACCCTGCCGATGAGGAAGCTTTAAAAAGAGTGATTAATTTTCCGCCTCGTGGCATTGGACAAACTACGGTCGATAAGTTGATAGTTTCGGCAAATGGTTATGGACGTACCATTTTTGAAGTGATGAAAAACATTGATAAAACCGATGTTAAGATCAACTCTGGAACGCGAACAAAACTTCAAAATTTTGTAACCTTAATTGAAAGTTTCCAAGTGTTAAATCAAACTGCCGATGTTTTTGAATTGGCAGAACATGTGACCAGAACAACGGGTTTGATAAAAGAATTCAATAAAGACGGCACGCCAGAAGGTGTTGCTAAAATGGAAAATATTGAAGAGCTTTTAAACGGTATGAAAGACTTTGTGGAAGGTCAAAAAGAAGTTGCAGACACTACGGGTAATTTAGCTGAATTTTTAGAGGATGTGGCCTTGGCGACCGATTTAGATGCCGATAAAGGCGACAAAGATCATGTGGCGTTAATGACGATACATTTAGCAAAGGGCTTGGAATTTCCGTATGTATTTATCGTTGGTTTAGAGGAAGATTTATTCCCAAGTGCGATGAGTATGAACACCCGAAGTGAATTGGAGGAGGAGCGACGTTTATTTTACGTAGCGTTGACCAGGGCCGAAAAACAAGCCTATTTAACCTATGCTTTATCCAGATACCGATGGGGAAAATTGATTGATTCTGAACCCAGCCGATTTATTGAAGAAATTGATGAAGAGTATTTAGATATTGTCACACCAATTGAAGAACGACGTTATAACCCGATGTTGGATTCCAGTATTTTTGGGGATGTAGAACCTAATAAAGTGTCTCCAAATAAAATAAGGTTTAAGCCCGCAAAAACAATTGAACGCAAAAAAGGAACTTCAAAATCTGAACCTGAAAAATTTCAGGTGTCAACACCAAAACACTTAAAACCAGTTTCAAAAACCAGTAATGGTGCAGCAAATTTGTTTGATAATAAGTTAGCAGTTGGCAATATTGTAAAACACATCCGTTTTGGTAATGGCGAGGTCATTAAAATTGAAGGACAAGGTGCAGATACCAAAGCAGAAATAAAGTTTGAAACAGGTGGAAGCAAGAAGTTGTTGTTGCGTTTTGCGAAGTTGGAAGTGATTGGGTAGGTTTTAGTAGGCAGTTGGCAGTATTTAGTTTACAGTCTCAGTCGCAGTTTTCAGTTAGTTTTGTCTATATTTAAATATTCCGCCAACAATTTCCCATCATAGCCCAATTTACCTGTCATCGGTCATCTGTCTTCCGTCAAAATACAGTCTCAGTTTACGGTAAACAGTCTCAGTCGCAGTAATCAGTAAATCCATAGTGTATAAAGTTTTCAAAGTCGAAAAATACTCTGTGAATCCTTTAGATTAGCAAAACAATAAAACCTTTTAAATAAACATGATGGTTATGATGATGAGATTTCTTTTGTTTCAATAAAAAATTATTTTTACTTTTATGTAGTTTCTCCCTTAGTTGCTAAAATTTCAAATTAGTAATTGTCATGGATAATTCCATTTCAGCCACCACGAGACTTCTATCCTTGCTGTATATTCAGCATACTAAATATATCTATGATGCGCTACTGTCACATCCAGACCATACCAGCTTATTGGCCATTACCGATACTTTGGATAGGTACAACATAGAAAATCTGGGGATAAGGATTGAGGCAGAAAAACTGGATACTATACCCGTGCCATGTATTGTGCAGGTTCAAGACAATAGCGGTTCTTTATTTTATGTTGTTAAAAGTATTACGGACCAAGAGGTATCATACTATGATGAGAAGGATACACTGATAAATACTGTCAAAGCCGATTTTTTAAAAATCTGGACGGGAATCTGTTTGCTCGCAGAAACCACAAAAGATTCCAAAGAGCCCAACATAGAAAAAACACTTGCCGAAAAAAGAACTTACAATGTATTGACTATAATCATTGGGGTTCTGTTTGTCGGTTGGATGGTTTCAGGTCTATTTAGTACTGGTGCTGTTTTTAGTGTTTCTCCAATATTTTACACCATCTTAAAATTAGGCGGGCTGGCAGTGGGCGTGTTGCTTTTATGGTTTGAAATAGACCAATATAACCCCACCTTGCAGAGCTTTTGTCAAGGAGGTGCAGGTAGCAAAATAAACTGTAATGCTGTATTGGGCTCTAAATATGCAAAACTTTTTAAAGGGCATTTAAGTTTAAGTTTAAGTTTAAGTTTGCTCGTGTTCTCCTATTTTTTTAGTTCGTTGCTGTATTTAACAATATATAAGTTTTCAATAGCCTCTCTATCGCTCTTGGGGATCATCAGTTTTGCAACATTCCCCATAGTTATAAGCTCACTCTATTACCAAGCGGTTGTAATTAAGCAATGGTGCAAGTTTTGCATCATGGTTCAGATAATTCTCATTGCGGAAATAGCACTTGTGTTTTTGGGAGGATTTTACAAATCGACCTTTAGCTTTTCAGAATTCCCGTTACTGGGGCTCTTGTTTTTAATCCCAATTATGGTGTGGAGCGTATTAAAGCCATTATTGGAAAACAAAAAAGAGCTTAACCTCTATAAGCGAGGGCTTAAAAAAATAAAAAACAATCCCGACGTTTTGGATGGCCTGCTATTAAAATCCAGAAAAATAGAAACCAGCTTGGAAGGTTTGGGGATTTCCCTGACCAGTACATCGGCAAAATATAATGTGATTAAGGTCTGCAACCCTTATTGCGGGCCCTGTGCCAAGGCACACACCGTTTTGGAAGGTTTAGTTAATGCTGGCAAAATAAATTTACAGATACTGTTTACGGCAAAATCGAGTACGGACACCATAGGAAAACCGGTAAGCCATTTTTTGGCCATTGATGCGAAAGGGGATAAAAAAAGAACCCAACAGGCCTTGGATGAATGGTACTTGGAGGATAAAAAGGATTATGAGGCGTTTGCAAACAAATACCCCATGAACGGCGAACTGGATAGCCAAAACCATAAGATAGAAGCGATGCGCACATGGTGCGATGCAGAAAAAATAGCCCATACGCCAACCCTGTTCATTAACGGCCATGAGCTGCCAAGGGAATATAGTGTGGAAGATTTAACCGATGTACTGCAATAAAAAAGCCCAAAGCATGCACTTTGGGCATGAACGATATCCTTTCGCGAAGGACAGACACACTCCTGAGTGTCTTTAACGGTTCAGGGCAAATATAATTTCTTGCCTGCCGAAAGGCAGGTTTAAAACCTTAATAAAATGAAAAAATTAAGTTTAAAGAGTTTGAAATTAGAAGCTGGTGATATGCTTCAAAGAGATCAATTGAAAACTGTTTTTGGTGGTTATGGTTGTAGTGTTTACTATACAGAAAACGGAGTAAGTCAATGGAGTGCTCAAACCCTTACTGTTTCACAAGCTCAAAGTGCTTATAATTCTGGTGGTGATGAACTTTTTAATGGACATGGAAATCCTAGTATTACTGTATCAGGCTACTGTTGTGCTAGTTGCAATGAGTTTCAAAATCATCCAAGTTGGGATGGTTTATTCCCTGTCAGGTGATATGCTCAAAACATTCTAATTAATAAAGTTGCTAGATTTTTTCTAGCAACTTTTAATCTTAAAATCAAAACTATTTTGAAGACTTTATATTATTTAATCGTATTAACGGTATTAGTGTTTTCTTGTAATAATACAGATAAGAATAAAGATGATACTAATTCTATAAGCAAGGAAGTTCAGGCAATCGAAAAAACTGGTTTTTTAACTGTAATCTCTAAAACAGACATTAAGTCGCCTTTTTTAATTTCAAAGGAAAAAAACTTCAATAACCTACAAAATTATCAACATTTTTTATATGATAAATACGATACTTTAAAAATTAAAATCCAGCCCTATCAATTAATTGAAGTTCGTAACAAATACCATTATCCTGATACTCTTATTGTAAAACAAGGGGATACACTTGTTTTAAGTTATGTGAATGATTCCTTAGTAAAGGAAATTCATAATAAATCAAAATATCAAGCAAAGAGGTTTAGTTATAAAAGCATAGCTGATACAACGTTTTTAAATTATTTAGATGCTTTTGTTAGTAAATACTTTGTTATTGATTATACAAACCCTCTTGAACTAGTAAATGATTACTCAAAAAATAGAGTATATCATGCAAAAGCAAATCAAGACATTATTAAAAATGATAATGAAATTTCTAAACTTGTAACCACTTACGATAGTCTATTTATTGAATATAAAGCAATATTAGATAATCGCTATAATGATTCAAGAAAAGGTATATTTCAAGACTTTTTTTTGAGGAAAAGGTTTTACGATATATTTATGGTTTATAAATTATCTAAAAACCCAAAATTAAAGGATTATATGTTATCAGAAGACTTTGTAAATAGTTTGAAACCCTCGCCTAATCAATACAGTATGCTAAGCACAATACTGTTTCAAATTTTATATAAAGATAAAGAAGATAGATCTCGGTCAAAAGTTTTTTATAATATCCCTGAAATATATAACGATTTACCAAACAAGTTTACAGACACTACGCTATTAAAAAAAGCCAAAATAATTTGTTTGGAGGAAATGGTTATACTAGGTAACCCTTTGAAAGAAGTAGCTCAATTATTTGAAAAATTTAATTTAGAATATTCAGATTCAAGCTTCCAGAATTATTTTGAAACCAAACATTTAATCGGCTTAAAGAAAAAATATAACTCAACTACTGAATTAAATTTATTAGATTCTAATGGAGCAATAAAAAGCTTTAATGATTTAAAAAATAGTTTGAAAGGAAATGTAATTTATGTGGATTTTTGGGCAAGTTGGTGTGCTCCTTGTAGAAAAGCTATGCCAGCTTCTAAAGAGTTACTTAATGAGTTCTATGGGAAGGAGAATATTGTATTTATTTACATATCATTAGATAAAAATAATGAAGCGTGGAAAAGTGCTTCTCTTGTTGAAGGCATAGATTCGTATGTACATAATTATTTAATTCTTAATCCAGACCAATCTAAATTTATGCATGATTTAAAGATTAGAGAAATTCCGAGGTATATGATTTTTGATGCAAATGGTAAGTTGGTAGAAGATAATGCACCTGGTCCAACTAGTAAAAAAATAAAAGAAACATTATTAAAGTATAAAGTTAAATAGCAAATATCACTTGGACCGTGTAAAAACAAACTTACCCTTAAAGACAGTAGAAATAATACTTACTATCTAGAAAATATCTTAGATGAAAATGAAACTGAAGCTAAAATAGACAAGATTTTTGATTTTCCTACAACATTTTTATTGGACGAGAACGGTAAGATTATTAAGAAAAATATTCGCCTTCAAGATTTAGAAAACTTTCTTGAACAAGAATTAAATTAACAATATCCTTTCGCGAACGACAGACCCACCTATAAAGTCGGGTAAGACCAAAACCTTGATGGTCTTTAAACGTTCGAGGCAAATATAATTGTTAAAATTTTTATTATGAAAAAATTGAGTTTAAAGAGTTTGGAATTGGAAGCTAGCGATATGCTTGGACGTCACCAATTAATGACTGTTTTTGGAGGATACGTTCCCTCAGGGTCATGCGCCTGGCAAGGTGGCGGTATTTATTCTGGAGTATCAGGAACTTCAAGAGATTATGCAGAAGATGCCAGTAATACACATGGCGGGCATTGGTGCTGTGATAGCTGTTGTGACGTAGGTTGGTTAAGCAGTTCCCATAAAGGATATTTGGGATGTGAAGGATATTCTGAATACTAATTTTTTTGTGAGGAACGACCTCGTTCCTCACAAAATTTTAATTTTTTTTACATGAGATTTTTAGTTTTTTTAGTTTTTTTAGGTCATTTATTTATTTGCTGTAGGTCTAATAATAACGATCCAAATGAGCAAAATATCGAAACTGATCAGACCCAAGGGTTGAAAAATATCACCCTAATTTTTGATAAAGCGCCAAAAGAAAATTTTATTTCCTTAATAAATGATCCAATCTTAGGCGGAAGAAGTTATTTTACAACTATTGCATCATATAGGGATTCTGACGGTACTGTGCATACAATTAATCCCAAAAGAAAACCTTTTATTGATACAGTAAAAATATCTTTCAATAAACCTAAAATAGAAATTTATTTTGAACGACTCGGTTTGGAGGGACATTCTTATTTATTCAATAACGGAGATAAGATATTAGTAAGTTATAAAAACAACAAACCCAACATAGAGATTTTAAATAGAACTGTAAGACCCTATGATTATAGTTTTGAAAACTTTAAAACAAAAGAGAGATATAATACTTTAACACCCTATGAAAGGTTCTTTAAATATTTGCCTTATCCAAATATTGGAAGAAGCCCGTCTAAAGCTGAGTATCAAGAATTTTTAAGGAAAAAATCGCAGGAAAATTCAATACTATTGACTGAATCCCTAAAAACTCAAAAGGAACTTTTAGATTCTCTTTCTTCTCATGAATTGATGTCAAAAGACATACATCATTATTATAGTGACAAACTTCTGTATATATATTTAAGTATGTTGACTAAATTAAAGGCAATAAGTTTTCCATCTAGTGAGGGCAATGAAACCTCTATTGAAGGTAATTTTATTGACAGGAATTTATTGCGAAAACTAGTTTTAAAAAATTACAATACTGAAATAATTATTGAAAATACTTTAAAATCAGGGGATAGTCTGCTTATGTATAATTATTTTCACAACTTTCTAATTCATTCCTTTTTACCTAACTACATAGAAAATCAAACCACCAAAACAACGTATAGTTACGGTAATTTTGGGGGAAGCCATTATAGTTGGGACGCTGTATTTGATACAATACAAAAAAGCGATTTATACTCACCAAAAGTAAAGCAGTTCCTGCTGTATTTGTATATGGATAAAATTTCTCAGGATTTATCCCCCGAAACAGCCCAAGTGTATTATGGCAAATTCGTAAAATTTAATAGCAACAGCACCTACATAGATTTAATAAACAGCAAATACGGTATAGATTCTACGAGTACTAACAAGCTTATGTTAATGGATGAGTATCATAATAAGTTTTATCTTGAGGATATTATAGAAGATAATGTGGGCAAAGTAATTTTTATTGATTTTTGGGCAAGTTGGTGTAAACCTTGCATAGATGCCATTCCTTATAAAAAAAGACTGGTAAATGATTATAACAATAAAAAAATAATTTTTGTATCTATAGCTACAGATAAAGATGAGGAAAAATGGAAAGTTAGCAATTCATTCAAGGCTCAAAAGAATTTCCCCCATAATTATATACTGAAAAAACCTCTTTTGTCTAAATTTATTAAGGAACACCATCTTAATTATATTCCAAGATATATGGTACTTAACAAAAAAGGTAGCGTGATAAATCCAAATGCACCTGCTCCAGAAACAGATGAAATTAGAGAATTATTGGATAAATATTTAAATGAATAATTGCCTTTGAAAACCTCTTTCCCCTTTTACAAACAACCTGACGCCAAAGACTGCGGCCCCACCTGTTTGCGCATTATAGCCAAACACTATGGCAAGCTCATTTCCTTGCAGGATATTCGTGATTTATCAGAAACTACCAGGGCGGGCAGTAACTTGATGAAACTAAGCGATGCCGCAGAGGCCATTGGCTTTAAGTCCCTGGGCGTTAAATTCGACTTTAACAAACTCAAGGAAGCCCCATTACCACTTATTGTCCATTGGAACAAGAACCACTTTGTGGTAGTGTATAAGATTAAAAGCCCCTCTGCCTTTGGCATGTCCCCAAAGGGAAGAAAAAAAGAAGAAATAGTATATGTATCAGACCCATCTTATGGACTGATAACTTATACAAAAGAAGAGTTTATTAGGAGGTGGATGGGCAATAATGCCAATGAAGATACTAAAGAAGGTGTTGCGTTGTTACTAGAGGTTACCCCAAAATTTAAACAGCTCGATTGGGAAGAGACCGATAAAAAATCGTTTCGGTTTCTGTTCCGCTACCTTTTTAAATACAAAGGGCTGCTGTTGCAACTGGTTATTGGCCTCTTGGTGGGGAGTTTGCTACAGTTAATATTCCCGTTCCTCACCCAAAGTATTGTGGATGTTGGCATACAGAACCAAGACATCGATTTTATTTACGTGGTGCTAATCGCCCAAATTATGCTGTTTATTGGACGTTCTAGTGTCGATGTTTTTAGGAGTTGGATTTTACTGCATTTAAGCACCCGTATGAACATTTCCTTGGTTTCCGATTTTTTTATAAAACTGATGAACCTGCCCATTTCCTATTTTGATACCCGTATGACCGGGGACATCATGCAGCGCATCAACGACCATAACCGTATAGAAAGGTTATTGACAGGTTCTACGTTGAGCACCTTGTTTTCCATGTTTAACCTAGTGGTGTTTGGGGCGGTACTGGTGTATTATAGCCCATCCATTTTTTTCATATTCGCTGTTGGTAGTATTGTCTATGTAGTCTGGATCCTCTTTTTCTTAAAACGGAGAAAAGAGCTGGATTACAAGCGTTTTGCCCAAATGAGCCAAGAACAAAGTACCGTTATTGAGCTTATCAACGGCATGCAGGAAATAAAGATGAACAACGCCGAAAAGCAAAAACGCTGGAAATGGGAATATGTACAGGCACGATTGTTTAAAGTGTCCATACAAAGTTTAAGTTTGGAACAAACCCAAGGCATCGGGTCGTCCTTTATCAATGAGTCTAAAAATATTCTGATCACGTTCACCTCAGCTATTTTGGTTATTGAGGGCTCTATCACCTTGGGTATGATGCTTTCCATACAGTATATCATCGGGCAGCTTAATGCACCTATCGGCCAATTGGTAGGCTTTATCCAAGCCACCCAGGACGCCAAAATAAGTTTGGAACGGTTGGGCGAAGTACACGATAAGGAAGATGAGGAAAGTAAGGAAAAACATTTAATCACTAGAATAAAACCCAATAAGGATTTATCTATCAACACTATATCATTCAGATATTTAGGCAATGACAAGCCCGTTATAAAAGCATTAAGTATGGCAATTCCCGCAAATAAAATTACCGCTATTGTGGGGGCAAGTGGCAGCGGAAAAACCACGTTGATGAAAATTTTACTAAAGTTTTATACCCCTGCAAAGGGCAACATTATGTATGGCGACCATTATTTAAGTGCCATATCGCATAAAACATGGCGTGCCAACTGCGGTGTAGTCATGCAGGAAGGCTATGTGTTTAATGATACCATTGCCTACAACATTGCCGTTGGAGAAGATACAATTGACCAGGAACGGTTGATAATGGCCGTTAAGGTTGCCAATATTTACGATTTTATACAAGCATTGCCATTAGGGTTTAATACCAAAATTGGTAATGAGGGCATTGGTATTAGTACCGGACAAAAACAACGTCTGTTCATCGCACGGGCCGTGTATAAAAACCCGGATATTTTATTCTTTGAAGAGGCCACCTCTGCGCTTGATGCCAAAAATGAACGGATTATCATGGAAAACCTCAATGCATTTTTTAAGGATAAGACCGTGGTTATCATTGCGCACAGATTAAGTACCGTAAAAAATGCCCACAATATTGTGGTAATTGATGAAGGAAGGATTATAGAATCCGGAAAGCATCAAGATTTATTGGATAGCCAAGGCGCATATTACAATTTAGTAAAGAACCAATTGGAATTGGAAAAATTAAGTAGCCCTGTGTAGCCCTTCACGAAGGGGGAAAACTTTATTTGAAAATAGTAACGTTTTCTGATAAAGGTAAAATAGCAATTTAAAGGATGATACTTTTAAAATTGTGCAGCGTATCTAAGACGTGTTATATGGTTAATAATAAATAAAATATAGTTAAATGCCTAAAAAGGAAAAACAGGATAATTTAGAATTAAGATCTGAGGAAGTTCAGGAAATACTGACAAATCCCCCGGTTTGGATTGTACGTTGGGGCATCACGCTAATTTTTATGTTTGTGTGTGTTATCCTGTGTCTGTCATTTATAATCAAATACCCTGATTTTGTTACTGCAAAAATTCTGGTAACCACCAAACAACCAACAGAAAAAGTAGTTTCAAGATATTCGGGGCAACTGGAAAAACTATTTGTAAATAATAGGGATACGGTAACAATCAATCAAAAATTGGCTATAATTAAAAATACTGCCAATTTTGATGATGTATATACACTAAAAAGCATCATGGACACACTTCCTTTTAACATACAAAGCTTTAAGTTCCCCTTTGATAAAACGGCTTATCTTATACTTGGCGATATTAACACGGCATATATTGGTTTTGAAAAAAGCTACACCGATTATTTTCTATTAAAAGATTTAGATCCATATACCAATCAATTAGGGGGCAATAAAGTGTCACTTCAAGAACTAAAAAACAGGTTGAGAAACCAAGTGATTCAAAAAGGATTGCTTGAGCAGGAATTTAAATTGAAACAGAAAGATTTACAAAGGGATAAAACGCTGTTTGAAAAAGGGATCATCTCACAAAGGGATTACGAATTAAAGCAATTGGACTTTATACAAATGCAAAAAAGCATCAGTGCCATGGCCATTTCCATTTCTCAAATGACGGAAGCCATATCATCAGCTAATCAAACATTAAAAAATACGCATATTAATGAACAAGAGGACAATACGAGATTTTTAAAAAATCTAACCCAATCTTATGATCTACTTAAAGAAGCCATTAGGAATTGGGAATATAACTATGTACTTCGTTCCTCAATTGATGGGGTGGTGAGCTTTCAGGATTATTGGGGCAAAAATCAATTTGTACAATCGGGGAGTGTGGTATTTTCTATTTTACCAACAGATACCACCCATCTTGTAGGCAAACTTGTCCTGCCTGCACAAAACGCGGGGAAAGTTGGTGTGGAACAGAAAGTGCTCATAAAACTGGACAATTATCCCTATCAGCAATATGGTATGTTAATTGGAAAGGTAACCAATTTCTCGATTTCTCCAAACAATGAAGGTAACTATACCGTTTATGTATCGTTGCCCAATGGCACTAAAACCTCATACAATAAAGAGTTCCGTTTTACCCAGGAACTATTGGGCAATGCCGAAATTATAACGGAAGATTTAAGTATTGCGGAACGGTTGTTTTATAAATTTAAGGATATTTTTAAATATGGATAAACCACTCATTTTTATACACATTCCCAAAACTGCTGGAACCGCTATTGCAACCGTAGCGCAACACTTAAAAATTGCGGTTAAGGGTCATGATATACGCGACCCAAACTTCGCACATTTGGATCAGTACGATGTAGCGTCTTTTAACCAGTACCATATTTTTGCTGTAGTGAGAAATCCTTGGGATAGGGTGCTGTCCTCGTTTTTATACTTACAAACAGGTGGTAGAAATATTGGGGATGCCGAAGATGGAAAGAAGTTTGTACAGCACTATCAGGGCGACTTCAACCAATTTGTGGAAAGTGCCTTTGTAACAGATGATATATTGGAACAATTGCACTTTATGCCACAATATAGGTGGGTATGCGATGCAAAGGAGAACTTACTGGTCGATACCATTATCAAGTTTGAAAATTTTCAAACAGAGATGGATTTGTTTTTATCTAAAAACGGACGGAAACCATTAAAAATCCCTAAAGTAAACGCAACGGTTCATAAACATTATACGGAATATTACAGTAAAAAAGCCATTGAAATTATTGCAAAGGTTTATGAAAAAGATATATCATTTTTCAATTATTCATATCAATAATTATGTGTACAGGAAAAGCAATTTGGCTGTTCGGTCTTTCCGGTGCCGGTAAAACAACACTATCCACAAGGTTACTGCAAAAAATGAAAGGTTTAAATAAAAAGGCGATGCTTTTGGACGGAGATATTTTAAGGAAGGGTATAAACAGCAACTTGGGGTTCAGCAAAAAAGATAGAAACGAAAATGTTAGGAGGATTGCAGAAATTTGTAAGCTACTGCTTAAACTAGATGTTGTTCCTATCGTTGCAGCCATTACACCTTATGAAAAAGACAGGGAAATGGTTTTAAACATTTTGGGACGAGACAATATATCATTTATTTATATTGAATGCCCTGTTTTAGAGTGTGAAAAGCGAGATCCCAAACAATTGTACAAACGAGCAAGAACAGGGCAGATAAAAAATTTTACAGGAGTTAGCGATGTGTTTGAAGTTCCTGTACTGCCACATCAAACTATCGCAACTGCCAATAAAGAAATTGAGGAATGTACTGCCGAACTTTTTAGATTAACACTAAGTAGAGAACAAATCCATGGCCTATAAGATTTCCTTTTGTACGGTTTGTATGAACCGATTGGACCACTTAAAACAAACCTTACCACAAAATATCGAGGATAATAAGAAATATGGTAATGTTGAGTTTGTGGTGCTTAACTACAACTCCCAAGATGAAATTGACCAATGGATGTTTTCAACGATGTCTGAATATCTGGAAAGCGGCATCCTAAAATATTATAAAACCACAGCGCCCAAATGCTTTTTAATGAGCCATTCCAAAAATGCCGTAACAAAGTTGGCTACTGGCGATATTGTGTGCAATGTGGATGCAGATAACTTTATAGGCAGAGGTTTTGCCGCATACATAAATAAAGCATATCAAAGGAACCAAAATATATACATAGCTGTTGAAAAGGGAAAAACCCAAAAGGATTGCTATGGTAGGATTTGTATGCTTAAGAGTGACTTTATAACCCTGAAGGGATACGACGAGAACATGACCGGATATGGCTTTGAGGATTTCGACCTTAGGAATAGGTTGGAACTATTGGGAAGGGAAGTACATTACCTATCACACAGCAAGTTTTTAAAGGCTTTAACACATGATGATAACACCCGTTTGAAAAGCGAATCAAATGCAAACCAAATCGAAAAAATATATCTTAGGCATATCAACCATGCTGTAACGGAACTATTATATTTATATAGAGATGGGGGATTTTACAAGGGCAAGATCATCACTAACCGCCTTTATAACTCTGAATCTATTGAAAATTTATTTATACAGAATAGAACGTTTGATTACGAATATAGATTAGATGAAGATGTCTGGGAAACGGGGAGATGGCAAGAAGAAAATGGTGCTATCACTCTTGTGCGTGAGGGAAAAAGCAATGGAAAAATTCAAAATTCCCCTAACGTATCAGATTTGGGCTTCTACCAAATGATTGAGGACAGCCAAATAAAGAGCCTGATTATGTTTTTCTCCCAAATCAATAACAGAATCCGTATGAAGAAAAATCAACTGGAAAAAAAGATAGTTGTAAATGAAACCTCTTTTGGGGAAACTATTTTAGGAGAGATTTAAAACCCTGATATTGTGAAGAAAGATAAAACGCTGTATTTGTGTATCTCCCTATTTTACCATCGGGAATTTTGGCATAAACTTCTTATCGAAGGCATTTCGCCATTTCTATCCGAACAAAAAAATGGTATTAAGGGTTACTATATTTCCTTGAGCCATTTAAGAGGAGATCATATCAGATTATCGCTCATAACCGAAAAAAGTAATGCTAAAACCGTAGCAAGAAAAGCTGATGCTTATTTTAAAACATACTTTAAAAACTATCCCTCTCCCAACCTAAACGATTTGAAACGTGAGGGGAGTATATTTCTGGACTTTCAAAACAATACCGTCCACTATGGCGTTTATAATTTTTCCGTGGGTACAGATGATATGGCCTTGAGTGAATTGTTTAAGGATTATCAAGAAAATTTGACAAAGGTGCTTTTGGAGGTATTTCAATTTTATAAAGAAGAAACCCTTCATAACATGGTGGAAATCATGATTCAATGTTATGCCATTTTCAGAAATTCTGCTTCCCTTGACATAGGTAAAACCTTAGAATTTTTTGATGCATTGCTCCAAGAGGAATATGTAAAGTATAACGACAAAGCGCTTTCAAGAATTTTAGAAGTAAATAAAAGCAATTTTGAAAGCAATAAAACTTTTATTATTGAACACTTAGCTGAAAATATAGAGAAAAGCAATAAGGGATACGATGAAAAATGGGAAAATAGTTGGAGTAATACTGTTAAAGTTTTATCGGAGAATGTATCTAAATCTTCCTTTAAAAAAGAGGAACACAGAGTGCATATACATATGCTCAAACAATTAAATGACACATTTGATATTAACGACAGGATAACTGCATATTATCTGTTCTATAATGGATTAAAAGCTATACAGAATACATCTACGCATCCATGAAAAACGAAATTTTTTGTATTATACTAGATTATTGTGGTGGCGTACGAACCAATATTCTTTATAAGAAACTCACAAAATGGAATCCCGGTTTCAAGATTCATGTCTTGGATAATGCAAGCCCTGAAAATAAATGTGATTTTATTACCCATCAAAATAAGATTAATTCAGGCGTTGGCGGGGGCATAAGGGATTGTATAAAATTAGCTAGAGAGTACGGTTCTAAATATGTAATGTTTATTGCCAACGATATAGTTCCTGTAACAAAAATAGACATTGGACATTTAATGGAAATCATGGAATTTAATGATGATGTAGTTCAAATAAGTGCCTCACTAACTAAAAACTCTGATAAAAAATATTACCCATGGATGACCAATATGGACAATGGCGATAATAGGTTGGTGCACCATGCAGATTTGTTATGCTCTATTCTGGATTTGGATTTTATAGAAAGTTTTGGTGGTTTTCCTGAATCTAAAAGTGGTTGGGGTTATGATTGGGAAATAGGTTATCAAGCCAAAATAAAAAATAAAAAAATTGTTATTTCAGACTTATATAGAATTAAGCACGTAAACGATATAAAAAATAATTCTTCTGAGACATGGAATATAAAATTGCAAGAACTAAAGAGAGTATATAATAAAAGGTATGGTAACTTTAATGTTATAAAACCTTTTTTTGATTTAGATAGTATCTCTTAAAATAAAAGAAAATATACATTTTTCAGTAGCATTCATTTTAATCCGTGCAAACCTGCCTACCGGCAGGTCTGTGAAATCCGTGTCATAACAATAATAGACTTTTCATTTCTTAGTGGTCTTTAGTCAGTTTTCTCTGGGAATCGCCTTGAACCTCTGAGTTTCTCGGTGAAATAATTTTTGAGCGTCATTACAAATGTGTTTCGGTAAACAATTTTAATTTAGCCCAAGTATCGAGTAACTCTAAACCAAGCCAGCCATGACCCGCATTTGGATACAATGTAAATTGATGGGTTACATTTAATGCTACTAATTCATCCCTTAAATCAGTACCCTGTGAAGTTGGAATTAAAGGATCTTTTCCGCCATAAAATAAAATTGTAGGCGGGGAGCTGGCTTTAAGTTGGTGTAACGGACTAACCTCTTTAAGAAACTCGGTTGAGGCATTTGCACCATATAGATCCAGTAATTCTTGTAGCGCAGGACTTGTGTTATTCAAATATGCAGGATCATTAAGGTTTGTTGGCCCAACAATGCTGCACACCATGTCAACTTTATTGTTAGTATCAAAAGCGTAACTCCAAAGTAACGATAAATGCGCACCGGCACTAAGTCCAGTAAAACCAATATCTTCTGAAATGGAGTACTTGATCTTATTTTCCTTTAGAAAATTAACCACGCTTGTAATATCATCAATCTGCATGGGGTAGGGACTGTTGTTTTCATCTGCTAGTCTGTAATTTATATTTACAATAGCTAAATTGGGTACATCTTTGCGCATTAATTGCCCAATGGCATTCATATCACTCTTACTTCCAGAAGACCAACCGCCGCCATGAATTAAAATCATGGTTTTTGTAGAGGCATTTCTATTCGCAGGAAGATAAATATCTAGTGTTTGACGTTGGTGTGTACCATAAGGTACATCTAAAGCTTCATAATTTTTAGAAGTATCTAAAGTGTTATTTGGTGCATCATTGGTGGGGTCTTCAGAACATCCAATAAAAAAAAGAACAACAACTATATTAAGGAATAGAAATTTTAAAGTTTTCATAAAATAAATACTTTACTTTGTAAACGGAGTTACAAGATACTTATTATGGCTGAGTTTTTAAGAATTTACGAGGAAAATCCGAACCCAAAAGAAATTGCTAAGGTTGTTAAAGTACTCAAAAAAGGAGGTATTATTATTTATCCTACCGATACGGTTTATGGTTTAGGTTGCGATATTACCAATATAAAAGCTCTAGAGCGTGTGGCTCGTATTAAAGAAGTTAAGCTTGAAAAAGCCAATTTTTCGTTTATCTGCCATGATTTAAGTAACCTGAGCGATTATGTAAAGCAAATTGACACTTCGGTGTTCAAAATATTGAAACGTGCCCTTCCTGGGCCTTATACTTTTATTTTGCCTGGCTCTAAATCTTTACCAAATCCATTTAAAAAACGAAAAACAGTTGGTATTAGAGTCCCTGATAACACTATTGCCTTAGATATTGTAAAGCTATTGGGCAACCCTATAATTTCGACATCCATACATGATGAAGATGAAATTTTAGAATACACCACAGACCCAGAACTCATCTTGGAAAAATGGGGTAATTTGGTGGATGTAGTGATTGATGGCGGTTATGGCGATAACGAACCTTCTACGGTTATTGATTTATCGGAGGACGAGCCTGTTGTTGTTAGGGAAGGTAAGGGGAGTTTGGAGATTTTTTAAATTCCTGATGTAGTAGGTATCTTATCTGCAATTACTGTTTTTTAAGATTTTTCTTCTTCAATATAAGAAATTACTTGTATTTTTTCTATTTTAGGTTTTCCTTAAGAAGTTTAGAAATTATTTTGAATAAAAATGCCTCCCAGTTAAAGTCGAGAGGCGAACTTAAATGTTTTCACAACGGAATAATCCTTATTGTGAATTGCTTTTAGAATTGTATTCAAATATACATAAAGATTTTAAATGTGTATTACGGATTTCCATAAAGAAAGCAGTTTGTTTTTTAATAAGTTTATGGATAATAATAAATACATAGTATTATGAAGCGTCAGGATTTTTTAAAACTTATTGGTACTGGGGGAGGTACATTGCTTTTTGGTGGCATGGCACATCCACAAATGCAACTAATATATACACCCAAGAAAATTAAAGTTTATGACAATTATGTAAAAGGCACGCAATTTTACCGAAGGGATTTTATGAAATTGGCTGTCAGTATGGATACCCCAGTTCATTTAAAAAGAGATTTAGAAAACCCGTATGATCAATTTGCTATAAAAGTTATGTGCCACGACAAACAAATAGGATATGTCGCAGCTTTTGAAAATATTGTTATGGCAAATCTTTTAGACCAAGGTGTAGTACTCACAGCCAGTATAAGCGAAATTGTAAAAACGAATAAACCACATAATAAGCACAGCTATTTAATGGATGTAGTGGCTATACAGATTTTTGTAGAATTGATGGTGCCAGCATCCCATATACAGTTAGCGGAACTTACAAAAGACCGGGCAGCAAATGCCATGGATATATACAGGCAGGGAGCGCATGTTATAGAAGAAAAAATAACATTTAACAAAAAAAAATAAAACAGGAATAAATATGAAACGGATTTTAGGACTGGATTTGGGAACGAATTCTATTGGTTGGGCTTTGGTGGAAATAGACCATGAAAAAGGAATTGTAAATATCATTGGTTTGGGGTCGCGGATTCTACCTATGAACGGGGGTGAAAAGTCAAAGTTTGAAAACGGTGGAATTCTAGAAAGTGCAGCATCAAAAAAAACAACAGATAAAAGAAGTCGAAAAACCAAAGAAAAATATCTGCTCCGAAGAGATAGACTTCATACTCTTCTTCATTTACTAAAGGCATTACCTGAGCATTATGCAGTAAATATTGATTTTCAGAAAAATGGAAAACGATCAGGCAAAATCAAGTTAAATGAAGAACCAAAGATTGCATACTACAAAGACATAAATGGCGATTTTCAGTTTTATTTCATGGATTCTTATTTAAAAATGGAAGATGAATTTAGGGAAAATCATCCAGATATGCCTAAGTTCAATAAAAAAGGAAAAGAATATAGGCTTCCTTATGATTGGACACTTTATTATTTAAGAAATAGAGCTTTAAGTAATAAAATTGGTATAGAAGAATTGGCATGGGTGCTTTTAAGTTATAACCAAAAAAGAGGTTATCAAAAAGTTAGAGGTCTAAATGATGAGGGAAATGATTCTGATTTAGAAGTGCTGGCCAAAACTGTGGTGTCTGTACAAAAAGTTGATGATGAAAAATATAAAATTGAATTACAAAACAGTTTAACAAAAGAAATAGACTACACCTATTATGAAGAATCAACGAAACAATTGACTTTTTTAGGAGAAGTGAAGATGTTGGAAAAACATCTCGAAAAAAACGAATACATTATTAAGGACATACTAAATCTAAAAATTGATAAGGTAGAATTTGTTGAAAAACTTAAAGGCGGTAAAAACAAATACCAAATTAAATATGAAAATGGGTGGCTACAAGATAAGTCAAGTAAATTTAAGCCTAAATGGGAAGGACAGAGTAAAGAAATTATTACCCAAGTAACTTATAATGTTAATGGAAAAGAAATAAAAACAAATAGTAATACAAGTAAGCGTTCTATAAATGTTCCAACAGAGGACGACTGGAATTTGCAAAAACTCAAGACAGACAGCAAAATCAACACTTATATAGCTAAGAATAAAAATTCTGGGGTTTCCTCCTATATATACTCGGAGTTGCTTAAAAGCCCCAAAATAAAACTAAAAGGTGATGGTGGATTAATTACTGTAATTGATAGGGAATTATATAGAAAAGAAATTAGTAAGATAATACAAACTCAAAAACAATTCTATCCAGATCTATTAGATAATGAAGAAACATTTAAAAAAGCTGTTAATCTTCTTTATCCCAGAAATGAATCTCATAAGAGGAACCTAGAAAAACTTGATATCAAGCATCTAATTACTGATGATATTTTATTATATCAAAGAGATTTAAAATCAAAAAAATCTGAAATCTCAAACTGCAAGTATGAATGGAGAAGGGAAATTGAATTTTTTAATAAAATAACCAATCGATTAGAAAAAAGAAAAGAATATTTAAAGGTAATACATAAAGCTAACCCGTATTACCAAGAGTTTAGAATATGGGATTTAATAAAACGTATTAAAGTTTATAAAATTAATGATAGGAATGAGAATGGAGAAGTGGTTAGAAATGTTGATGTTACCAACAAGGTTATTTCAAAAAAAGACAATTTATTTGATTTCTTGAATGATAGAGCTTCAATTAATGAATACCAACTGCTCAATTACTTAAAGTTGGAAGAAAAAGAATATAAATGGAACCTTACTCAAAGGGACGAAGCAAATGAGCTAAAGGCTAATAAAACAGACGAAAAACCCTGTAACGAAACACGATCAAGGTTTTTAAAACGTATCAAAAAGACAAAAGGGTTAGACGCTTTTTCGTTTTTAGATTTTGATACTGAAATGAAGATTTGGCATTTCATTTATTCGGTAAATAAACAAGAAGAATTTCAAAAGGGGTTGTCCACACTATTCAATAAGATAGGGGAAGAAAAGGAATTAGAAAAAAAAATAATTCTTGAGTTGATAAAAAATTTTGAATCTATCACGAGTTTTAAAAATGACTATGCCCGTTATTCAGAAAAAGCCATAAAAAAACTACTTCCCTTTATGCGCATTGGTAAATATTGGGACAAAGAAGAAGTAGAAAGAGGTCTTAAAGATTCTGAAAAAAAATTAAAAAATGCTGAAAGCAAGCTTATTTTAAATAGAAATGAACGTATTGATAAGGTTATAGAAACTGAAAGTATTAACGGGGAAATTACAGATTTTAAAGGTCTTCATGTTTCTAGTGCTTGTTATTTGGTTTATGGTTTCTTTTCGGAAGCTGGGAATGTTCAATATTGGAATAGCCCCATTGATATTGTAAGCTTTTTACAAAATGATTTTAAACAACATTCGCTAAACAACCCAATCGTTGAAAAGATCATTGCTGAAACGTTGCAATTAATTAAAACGATTTGGGAACACAAAGAATTTGGAAACAACGAAAAGGAGTATTTTGATGAAATTCATTTAGAACTTGCTAGAGAATTAAAAAAGAATGCTTCTCAAAAGAAAGCAGATTCAAAAAGAAACTTAGACAACAGAAAAAGCAATGAACGTATTAAAAAATTGCTGAAGGAGTTAAAAAATGAAAATAGCAATATTAACCCACACTCACCGACACAACAAGAAAGGTTGAAAATATTAGAAGACGGGGTATTGTCCGAAATTAAGTTTCACAAAGATGAAACGAAATATAAGATTAAGGAATCAGGAAAATCTATTTCCAAAAAAGAAATAACCAAGATACAAAAGGATTTTTCAGAAAATAAAATAACGAATGCAGATTTAGTAAGGTACAAATTATGGCTAGACCAACGTTACCAATCTCCATATACTGGAAAGATTATAAAGCTAAGTGATTTATTTAATAGGGAAAAATATGAAATAGAACATATTTTCCCAAAAGAACGAATTAACCTAGATGCATTTTATAATAAAGTGTTATGTGAAACTGAAGTAAATAAAAGTAAGGGAGCTAAAACAGGTTATCAGTTTATTTTAGATGCTAATGAAAATGAAATATTTTGTACCGCACATCAATCCAAGGTCCCTGTTTTATCAGAACGAGCCTATATTGATAATGCTAAATCCATATACAATGGAACAAAAAAAGAAATTTTATTAAGCAAAGAGATACCTAAAAAGTTTACTAATGCCCAATTGAATAACACCAGATACATTTCTAAAGCAATAATGGGAATTTTATCGAATATAGTTAGAAAGGACGATACTGAAAAGAGAATAATAGACAATGGGTTTAAATCAAGAAACTTAATAAACGTTAATGGAAGAATAACATCTATTTTAAAACACGATTGGAAACTTTTCGACACATGGAACACATTAATTGAACCAAGGTTTAAAAGATTGAACGATTTAACAAATACTAATGAATTTGGTTTTATTGATAAAGATAATGGTCATAATTTTTTTAGAAATACAGTACCAAAAGAATTTGAAGATGATTTTGATAAAAAAAGAATTGACCATAGGCATCATGCTTTAGATGCTCTGGTAGTTGCTTTAACAACGAATAGCCACACTAGTTATTTGAACAACCAATTTGGGGAAAGTAAAGAGATTCGATATGATTTGCGCTCAAAACTTACTTTTAAGAAAAAAAATCATGAAGGTAATTCCCAGAGAATATTCTATCAGCCATTGCAATCATCAACAAACTCAAACGAAGTAACCTACTGTTTTGATGAATGCAAAAGTAAAAGAATAGAAGATGTAGTCTTAGAAGCATTGCAGAATACTATTGTTAGTTACAAAAAGAATAATAGGATTATTAACAAATCTTCTAATAAAACCTGGCAATGGGTGAAAAATGGAAGTGGATGGGATAAACAACTTGTTCCACAGCAAGAAGGAAAAAGAAAAAATATAAATAAAAAATATAACTGGGACATAAGAAGAAGATTAAATGAGGATACCTTTAGTGGTAGCGTTAAATTGCATCAGGAAACAGAACTGGTTTCAGTAGTTCAAGCACTTGATAATATAGAAAATGTGGTTAATCAACAACAAATGCATTACTTAAAAAACGCAAAATTGAATAGTGTTTCTAGCAAATTAATTGAAAAAAAACTTAATGTTTCTAAAATTGAAATTTATAAACCTTATGTAGCAGTTCGTCCGAAAGAAAAAATTTCTCCATCAATTAAAATTGAAGATATAACTGATATTTCGATCCAAAAAATTTTAAAAAATCACTTAAAGCAAGAAAAATTTCAAAACCAAAAAGATTCAGATGGAAAAAAAATCCCACCAGAAGACTTAGCCTTTTCTCCTGAAGGATTGCTGGACATGAATAACAATATAAAAATGTTAAATGGAGACAAAGACCACAAACCTATTTACAAAGCAAGACTAAAAAAAGCTAAAGGAAAGATGTTTCCTCAAGGCAAAACGGGGAATAAAAAAACTAAGTTTGTTGTAACAGCAGGAGGCTCAAATAATTATTTAGGAGTTTATCAGAATAATGAAACAAAAGAAAGATTGTTTGAAGTTCCTGCCTTAGAAGAAACTATTGAAAAATTAAAACAAAAGGACAATTACAATTCATCAATTTTTAATCAAAAAAAATGGGATAAAAAAGGTAACGAGTACGAGCTGTTATTTGAATTATCTCCAAATGACTTGGTTTATGTGCCCACCGAAGAAGAAGCAAAAGATTATAATTTGGTAAACTTGCCTTTAAATAAAGAGCAGAAAGTTAGAATATATTGTGTTAATGACTTTAATGAAAAAGTCGTCAATTTTGTTCAACATCATATTGCACAACCAATTTATGCAATTAAAAAAGCAGATTTTGAAAAAGATAAAATTGAAAAAAAATTATTTCACAATGGTAAAAATTTTTTAAATGAAATAGCTGTAACAAATCAAAATAATAAAAAACAAACAACATTAGAAATAGAAGAGAATTTCCTGATCAAAGAAAGATGCTGGAAACTTAAAGTTGATAAATTGGGTAAAATTATAAGCATAATAAAATGATAAAACGCACCCTATTCTTCGGAAATCCAGCCTATTTAAGCACCAAGAATCAACAACTGGTGGTAACCTTTCCAGAAGCTGATAAAAAAGAAGCTAAAATACCTATTGAGGATTTAGGGTATATCGTATTAGAGGATCCACAAATTACTATAACCAATGGTTTGCTTATGAAATTGGTGGAGAACAAAACAGCCGTAATTACCTGTAACAAACAGCATTTACCCTGTTCTTTTTTACAGCCCTTAATAGGGCATAGTGAACAAACAGAGCGTATTCGCCACCAACTCAACGCCAGTACACCGCTTAAAAAAAATATTTGGCAACAAACCATAAGTGTCAAAATATACAATCAGGCGAGATTTATGGACAAACGTGATATTCCAACACGGAAAATGTACAAATGGGTCAATGAGGTTAAAAGTGGCGACGTTGAGAACCATGAAAGTAGGTCAGCAGTATATTATTGGCAGCATATTTTTGGTATTGAGGGTTTTACTCGTGGACAACATGGCGACCCTCCAAATAATTTATTGAATTATGGCTATGCTATTTTACGTGCCGTAACTGCTAGAGCATTAATTGGTAGTGGGTTATTGCCATCCATAGGCGTATTTCATCGCAATAAATACAATGCGTTTTGTTTGGCAGATGATATTATGGAACCTTATAGACCTTATGTGGATGCCTTAGTTTTTGACATTATGGAAACTAATTTTGAAATAGATGAGCTCACAACAGCAATTAAGACAGAATTGTTAATGATTCCTGCTATAGATGTGGTGATAGATGGAAAACAAAGTCCTTTGATGGTAGCTATGAGCAGAACCAGTAATAGTTTATACGAATGCTTTGCGGGTACAAGTAGAAAGGTTTTGTATCCTGTGTTTATTTAAAAAAGACCTCTTGACTAAGCTCTATTTGACACAATGGAAAATAATAGATTTTCACGATTAAACCAATATAGGAGTATGTGGGTATTAGTGTTTTTTGATTTGCCAACTGAAACTAAAACGGATCGCAGACGTGCCACCAAGTTTAGAAAAAACTTATTGGATGATGGCTTTAGTATGTTTCAGTTCAGTATTTATATGCGATTTTGCGCCAGTAGAGAAAATGCAGAAGTACATACCAAACGTGTTAAAAGAGGTTTGCCCGAATATGGTAAAGTAGGAGTGATGCAAATAACCGATAAGCAATTTGGGATGATGCAATTGTTTCACGGACAAAAACCTGCGGCATTGGAAGCACCTTCACAACAACTCGAATTATTTTAGAAATTAAAATGTCAGGTTGAGCGCAGTCGAAACCCATTAAGTAGCCATAAAAACAACATCCTAACCAATTACTTAACAAGCAGTATATCAATTTTTTAAGCCTTGATATACTGCGAATGCTAAGTAAAAATACAATTCTGAAAGCAATTCACAACAAGCGGAAAAGGCGGGAATAATGCCATTAACTGCGAATGCTAAGTAAAAATACAATTCTGAAAGCAATTCACAACTAAACAATGTTTTAGTAAAAATAAGTAAAGACTGCGAATGCTAAGTAAAAATACAATTCTGAAAGCAATTCACAACGTTTAACTAATTATACTATACATGGAGCTGACTGCGAATGCTAAGTAAAAATACAATTCTGAAAGCAATTCACAACCTTGCTGCATTATTATAAACTCGAACGTCCACTGCGAATGCTAAGTAAAAATACAATTCTGAAAGCAATTCACAACTTGTCTTTAGCAGCTTTCCAAGTTTTAGAAGACTGCGAATGCTAAGTAAAAATACAATTCTGAAAGCAATTCACAACTAGATACTTTAGAAGCTATAGAAGAAAAGAACTGCGAATGCTAAGTAAAAATACAATTCTGAAAGCAATTCACAACTACTGTAAACTGGTCCAGAAGAATGTTCTTACTGCGAATGCTAAGTAAAAATACAATTCTGAAAGCAATTCACAACACGACCGTCGACGACGAGCGCACCCCATAAACTGCGAATGCTAAGTAAAAATACAATTCTGAAAGCAATTCACAACTGATGTCTGAACTATTGGTTATAGCATTTTACTGCGAATGCTAAGTAAAAATACAATTCTGAAAGCAATTCACAACGTTTTCGTGTTTTAAAGTGTCGTAAAACCCACTGCGAATGCTAAGTAAAAATACAATTCTGAAAGCAATTCACAACGTAATAATTTCATTGATCCTTTGGTAAAATACTGCGAATGCTAAGTAAAAATACAATTCTGAAAGCAATTCACAACTAATCTTTCCTGTTCTTCTGGTATTGCAATACTGCGAATGCTAAGTAAAAATACAATTCTGAAAGCAATTCACAACTGATACGAAAAGCCGAAAAAAACAAGATTAACTGCGAATGCTAAGTAAAAATACAATTCTGAAAGCAATTCACAACAAAAGAATGTTAAACGACCCTGAGTTTAAACTGCGAATGCTAAGTAAAAATACAATTCTGAAAGCAATTCACAACTACCTCTAGGGAATTTAGAGACTAAGGCTCACTGCGAATGCTAAGTAAAAATACAATTCTGAAAGCAATTCACAACAGGTGCTTTATTTCTTTGCTTTATTTCTGACTGCGAATGCTAAGTAAAAATACAATTCTGAAAGCAATTCACAACCGTAAAATCTGATGCTATAGAACCTACAAAACTGCGAATGCTAAGTAAAAATACAATTCTGAAAGCAATTCACAACAACTTTATTAATTAAGCTTTCTGCTTTATTACTGCGAATGCTAAGTAAAAATACAATTCTGAAAGCAATTCACAACCGGCGGTATCAGCTAATTGACGTAAGGCTTACTGCGAATGCTAAGTAAAAATACAATTCTGAAAGCAATTCACAACAGTAGTGAACAAATGATGTTGCACTACATTACTGCGAATGCTAAGTAAAAATACAATTCTGAAAGCAATTCACAACAGTAGTGAACAAATGATGTTGCACTACATTACTGCGAATGCTAAGTAAAAATACAATTCTGAAAGCAATTCACAACGTTTAATACGTTCGGCGAAATACACTTGCCACTGCGAATGCTAAGTAAAAATACAATTCTGAAAGCAATTCACAACAGACATCAATACTGTAAAAACTTTAGATGTACTGCGAATGCTAAGTAAAAATACAATTCTGAAAGCAATTCACAACTTAATTTGGTATCTTTTGTAATTGGTGTTTACTGCGAATGCTAAGTAAAAATACAATTCTGAAAGCAATTCACAACTACAACTTGTTAGCCATCTGGCACGGGTTGACTGCGAATGCTAAGTAAAAATACAATTCTGAAAGCAATTCACAACTAATAATCTGATAGCATACTCCACAATTATACTGCGAATGCTAAGTAAAAATACAATTCTGAAAGCAATTCACAACCAGTAAAACCGCCTTTACTATTGCTGCGTAACTGCGAATGCTAAGTAAAAATACAATTCTGAAAGCAATTCACAACTTCTATCTGGTCGGGGTCTACCACATAACCACTGCGAATGCTAAGTAAAAATACAATTCTGAAAGCAATTCACAACTAATTCTGCCTTTACTGTAATATTGTAATAACTGCGAATGCTAAGTAAAAATACAATTCTGAAAGCAATTCACAACAAGCTCTTGTAGCACATACATTATTTCTTGACTGCGAATGCTAAGTAAAAATACAATTCTGAAAGCAATTCACAACTTATGGTCCTTATAGCTTTATCATACTTTTACTGCGAATGCTAAGTAAAAATACAATTCTGAAAGCAATTCACAACATCACGTCTAGCGTATGAAAAGTATCGCCAACTGCGAATGCTAAGTAAAAATACAATTCTGAAAGCAATTCACAACAACCAAAAGAACGCCAAGTATATCGGTTACACTGCGAATGCCAAGTAAAAATACATTCTGAAAGCAATTCACAACTAGCTTGCTCCACCCAAATTGAATGCATAGCCTGTGAATTCTCCATAAATTTAAAGAACTGAAAGCAATTTCTAATCATATGGTTCTTTTTAATATTTTTACAATTGTCGAAAACGATCTGAGCCTTCATTGCCTGAAAAGGTAAGCGGATTTGTTCTCCTTACCTTATTTATTTTAAGAAGTTCTTTAGAAATTTATGTACTGTTTCTTAGCTTCAATTTAAACCCTAAACTAAGCAACCACACGCGCTAAGGATTCAACGGCATGTTTGAGCTCCCGACGGAGGAGGAGAGAGTAGTGAAATATTTATATTCATGAGTTCTTTAATTTAAAATAGAAATCAACGAATAAAGTCTGCCCCCTTTTGGGGTAACGCCCAAATTCTTAAAAAAGAAAAAGCCCAACTTTAAAAAGTCGGGCTTCCTTTAAAATTTTATAATTTAATTTCTTAGTTACTAGCAGCTTCTAAGTTTTTCATTTCCTTTTCAACCAAATCATAGAATTGGTCTAATTTTGGAAGTACTACGATACGCGTACGTCTGTTTGTTGCTCTATTTTCAGCAGTATCATTATCTACGAGTGGTACATAATGGCTACGACCAGCAGCAATCAATCTACCTGGATTAACATCTAAATCTTCTAAAACTCTAACTACTGATGTAGCACGTTTTACACTTAAATCCCAGTTGTCTTCTAACACACCGCTAGAGTATGATCTGCTATCAGTATGTCCTTCAACCATACACTCAAAATCTGGTTTCGCATTTACAACCTTAGCTACTTTGGCCAATACTTCTTTTGCTCTTGTTGTCACGTTGTAACTTCCGCTTTTAAATAGCAACTTGTCTGATATAGAGATAAATACAACACCTTTCTCAACATTTACTTCAATGTCTGGATCGTTGATGCCAACTTCACGTTTAAAGCTAGTTACCAATGCTAATGTGACACTATCCTTCTTAGTTAAGGCATCTTGTAAACGCGTGATTTTTAAATCTTTTTCTTTTATACTTTCTAATGTTTTCTCTACATTACTAGCGCCTTTAGCTGAAAGAATTTGTAAATTGTCATTATACTTTCTTAAATCTGCCACTTGCTCTTCCAAGGCTTTAGATCTTGCTGTTACAGAAGCTCTGTCTTCTAAACAAGAGTTTAGCTTAACGGTTGCAGAATTTAATAAATCTTGTGTTTCTTTTTGTTTTTCTTCAAGTGCTAAAAATTCTTTTTTAGAAACACATGAACTTAACAGTAGTAATGTGGAAAAACTAAGTAATAAAATTTTTTTCATAATAATAAATGGTTGTTTTCAGATTAAATATTTGCAAATTATTTCGGCAAAAGTATATAAAAATCGGTTGAATATGGAACTGTTAACAAAACTTTTACTAACCGAGTTATAAACTTTTATAATTCTTCTTCCTATTTACGAAATAATCCCAGACTATGGATGTTCTGTTGTAGTATTTTGTTTTGTTTTTAGCTTGCTTTCGTTTTTGAAGTAAACCGGGAAGATGCGCGTAAAAACTAAAATGCGATTTGAGTATGGCTATAAAGTGCTTGAATTTAAATTCAAATAAAAATTTAATTCCTGCTATACCATCTAAAAAGAGCCTTGTGAGCACTAAGAAAAATAAATTTCCATTTGCATTTTTAACCAAGGCAAAAAGACTGTTCCTAAAGTTTAAAAATGTTTTTTTGGGGTTGGTGTTGCTTAATGTTGCGCCACCTACATGATAAACTTCCGAAGCACCAACATAAACAACTTTGTATCCTTTATTGTTTACACGCCAGCATAAATCTATTTCTTCCATATGGGCAAAAAAAGAGGCATCAAAACCATCTAGCTCATTATAAATTGCACTTTTAATAAATAGACACGCACCAGAGGCCCAAAAAATGGTTTTAGTATCATTGTATTGCCCAGTATCTTTTTCAATAGTTTGAAAAACGCGTCCTCTACAATAAGGATACCCAAACCTGTCTATAAATCCACCAGCGGCTCCCGCATATTCAAAATAGTTTCGATTTTTAAAATCCAATAATTTAGGCTGGATGATGGCAATATTAGAGTCGCTCTCGAAAGCTTTTATAACAGGGGCGAGCCAGTTTTTTGTGACTTCAACATCACTATTCAATAAACAGAATACATCTGCGCTTACATGCTTTAAGGCATCATTATAACCCTTTGCAAATCCACCATTTATTTCGTTTTGAATGATTTTTACTGTTGGGAAATCAGTTTTAACAAAAACAATTGAATCGTCCGTTGATGCATTATCAGCCACATAAATATCAGCTCCTTCAGAATATTTTATAACCGATGGCAAAAACTGTTCTAAAAGCTTTTTACCATTCCAATTTAATATGACGACCGCTATTTTCATCTGTTCATTTCTATTTTTTTAGTGGTCAGATATAACCAATCTGATAAAAAAATCATTTTCGTGGATTTTATGATTATTTTAATCATCTTGGTTTCATTTAACGTAATCTGGAATATCTTCTAAAAAAACATATTGTTCTCTTTCAAAATCCATCCGACAATAATAATGATTTAATCCGTTGGTAACCATTAAATAATCTGCTTTCAACGCCAAATTATAGCGTGCAATTTGATCAAAAGTACCTTGCTTGATATCTATTTTGGGTGCTTTACATTCTACTATTAATTGAATATCTCCATTGGGTTTGAAAACAACAATGTCATAGCGTTTTTTTAAATCGTTGACTTTGAGTTCTTTTTCAACATTAATTAAAGATTTGGGATATTTTTTATGTTCAATTAAATAATGGACACAATGTTGGCGTACCCATTCTTCGGGTTGTAAAACCATAAATTTTTTGCGGATAATATCAAAAATAGAAACTTTATTTTCGCTATTTTTGAATCGAAACGCATATGTGGGGAAATTCAATTTTTGCACAGCACAAATTTATCATTCTAATAGCATTTTAGATGCTTTTTACAGAAAATTTTCTTGAGATTTGGACGAAGTCAAACAATTAGTAACAGATATAAAAAACCGGAATTTAAAACCCATCTATTTTTTAATGGGTGAGGAAGCTTATTATATAGATAAGGTTTCTGATTTTATTGAAGATACTGTTTTATCCGAAGAAGAAAGAGGTTTTAATCAAATGGTATTATACGGAAGGGATATTTCTGTTGATGATATTGTAAGTAATGCAAAGCGTTACCCGATGATGGCGGATTATCAGGTTGTGATTGTTAAAGAAGCTCAAGATTTATCGCGCTCTATTGAGAAATTGGCAGCATATGCCGAAAATCCGCAACCCTCCACCGTTTTGGTAATCAATTATAAGTACAAAAAAATAGATAAGCGAAAATCTTTATATAAAACGCTCAAAAAAACCGGGGTAGTTTATGAAAGTAAAAAATTGTATGAAAACCAGGTAGCAGATTGGATAAGACGTGTATTATCCCCAAAAGGCTATACAATTACGCCAAAGGCAGCGCAAATGCTAGTGGAGTTTTTAGGTACAGATTTGAGTAAAATAAACAATGAACTTGAAAAACTTCAAATTATATTGCCAAAGGACAGTCAAATCACACCTGAGGTCATTGAAGAAAATATAGGCATTAGTAAAGACTACAATAATTTTGAATTACGAAAAGCGGTAGGTGATAGAAATGCTTTAAAAGCACATCAAATAGTCAATTATTTTGCTGAGAATCCAAAGGACAACCCAATGGTTGTTACGGTGTCATTGCTTTTTAACTTCTTTTCTCAATTATTACACTTTCATGGTTTAAAAGATAAATCGCCAAGAAGTGTTGCTTCAGCCTTAAAAATCAATCCTTATTTTGTGAATGAATATGTTACTGCAGCAAGAAACTTCCCGATGCGCAAAGTAAGTGCAGTTGTATCTACCCTGCGGGATTTTGATGTTAAAAGCAAAGGAGTAGGGGCAAACTCGGTGCCGCAAGGCGATTTATTAAAAGAATTATTAGTTAGAATATTGAATTAATGGACGTAGATATTCATAAGAGTTGGAAACCATATTTAAAAAATGAATTTGATAACCCTTATTTTGAAGGTTTAGTTAGATTCGTAAAAGAAGAATATACCAAACATGAATGTTTTCCTCCAGGAGACGAAATTTTTAACGCCTTTAACCATTGTCATTTTGATGATGTGAAGGTGGTGATTATTGGTCAAGATCCGTATCATGGCCCTAACCAAGCTAATGGTTTATGTTTTTCTGTAAAAAACGCTGTGTCCCATCCGCCATCATTAATTAACATTTTTAAAGAAGTTGAAACGGACGTTGGAATTCCGTATCCTGAAAGTGGCGATTTATCGCGTTGGGCGAAACAAGGTGTATTGCTTTTAAATGCAACGCTTACTGTTAGAGCTCATCAAGCAGCAAGTCATCAAAAAAAAGGATGGGAAATTTTTACGGATGCTGTTATAAAAAGCATTAGTGATTCTAAAGAAAACATTGTGTTCTTATTATGGGGAGGTTTTGCAAAACAAAAAGCGAAACTTATAGACAGCTCCAAACATCACATTTTAACATCAGGACATCCATCACCATTAAGCGCAAATAGAGGGTACTGGTTTGGTAATGCCCATTTCAGCAAAACAAATGAATTGCTTACTTCAAACAGTAAAAGTACAATAAAATGGTAGTGAGATTAACTTCCTGTAGGTGCCAACTCTTGATTAGAGGTTTCATCCTCTAAATTAAGGTTCAATTTAATTGTTTCAACAGAACTAGATAATTCTTCTTTTAAAACTGGGGTCTTCTTAGGTATAAAACGTGCAATTGAAAAAATTACAACATTTATGACAATTAAAGCCAAAATTGATAGGGTAATGTTAAATAGCATAAACATAGGGGTTGATTATTCGATAAAAGTATGTTAAATTTCGATGAAATGCAACATTTTCAATTAAAATGTTAAATTTATCTCAAAGTTAATAAAAAATAAACAATACACAATGCGTAGAAGTACGTATATTTTCTTTCAAGGAATTCTTAATGTTTTTTCACCTTTAGAATACTAACCATTTAGATGTCAATCATTAAGATAATGATTACTGTATTCTTTAACCAAACACTTGAAGGCTTTAAAAATAAAATTTATTTTTGACTAAAATATCTCAACATGGAAAAACCAAAATGGGTAGTTGTTAAAGACTACGAAGACATTACCTATAAAAAATACAATGGTGTTGCCCGTATTGCATTTAATAGGCCTAACGTAAGAAATGCGTTCAGGCCAAAAACCACCAGCGAACTATATGATGCTTTTTATGATGCTAACGAAGATACCAGCATTGGTGTGGTGCTGCTGTCGGCAGAAGGCCCTTCAGCAAAGGACGGTGTGTATTCCTTTTGTAGCGGTGGCGATCAAAAAGCCAGAGGTAGCCAAGGTTATGTAGGTGAAGATGGGTACCATCGCTTAAACATTTTAGAAGTACAGCGTTTGATCCGTTTCATGCCAAAAGCTGTTATTGCTGTAGTTCCAGGTTGGGCAGTAGGCGGAGGACATAGTTTACATGTGGTTTGCGATTTAACTCTAGCGAGCAAAGAACACGCCATATTTAAACAAACGGATGCTGATGTTACTAGTTTTGATGGTGGCTACGGATCTGCATATCTTGCAAAAATGGTAGGTCAAAAAAGGGCTAGGGAGATATTTTTTCTTGGTAGAAATTATTCCGCGCAAGAAGCCTTTGATATGGGAATGGTAAATGCTGTAATTCCGCATAACGAATTAGAAATAACAGCCTATCAATGGGCGCAAGAAATATTGGCAAAATCTCCTACCTCTATTAAAATGCTTAAATTTGCAATGAACTTAACAGATGATGGTATGGTAGGGCAACAAGTGTTTGCTGGAGAAGCGACACGTTTGGCATATATGACAGATGAAGCCAAAGAAGGGCGCAACGCGTTTTTAGAAAAACGCAAGCCGAACTTCGTTAAAAAATGGATTCCTTAAATGAAGAATATTTCTATTTGGATTTCCGCAATGCGTTTAAGAACGTTACCGCTTTCGGTATCAGGGATAATTATTGCTTCTAGTTTTGCAGCTTATAATGGTTGTTTTGATTGGTCTATTTTTACGCTAGCAATTTTAACCACCGTAAGTTTACAAATACTTTCTAACCTGGCCAATGATTATGGTGATGGTGTTAGGGGTACAGATAATGACGAAAGGTTAGGACCAGAGCGTGCCATACAAAGTGGTGCTATTTCTCCTGAAATGATGTTCGATGCCATTAAATTAAACATTCTTATTTGTATTGCTTTTGCTTTTTTACTGATATTTACAGCATTTGGCTCGCAACATTTTTTACTCGCATTATTGTTTTTCGGGTTGGGAATTGCTTCCGTAATAGCGGCTTTGCGCTACACAATTGGAGGTGATGCGTATGGATATAGAGGGCTTGGAGATATATTTGTTTTTATATTTTTTGGATTAGTGAGTGTTATTGGCTGTTATATTCTCTATGCAAAAACTTTGGACCATGTTGTGTTTTTACCAGCAATAACTATAGGTTTATTGAGTGCCGCTGTTCTTAATCTTAACAACATGCGGGATATAGAGTCAGATAAAAATGCTGGTAAAATAACAATGGCTGTAAAATTAGGAGAAGAAAAATCAAAAAAATACCATTACTTTTTAATCATGTCAGCTATTATTGTGTCGGGGCTGTTTGGAATTCTTTATTATACCTCGGTATTCAACTTAATTTTTATACTGGCTTACATACCGCTATTTATTCATCTTAAAAAAGTAAAAGAAAATAAGGACCCTAAATCCTTAGATCCTGAATTAAAGAAAATAGCGTTGACGACCTTCTTTTTATCTGTTTTAATGGCTGTGGGACATTTATTCTAGATTAAAATGTGAATGTTTCATTAAGTTATTCTGCTAAAATCATTATTTTAGTGTCAAAGATTAAGCACATGAAAATCACATTTTACGGTCACGCCAGTTTGGGAATTACAATAGGGGATATTGATATTCTTGTAGATCCATTTATTTCAGCAAATCCTAATGCATCGAGTATTGATATCAATTCGCTCAAGGCAGATTATATTCTAGTGACCCATGCACATCAAGATCATATAATAGATGTTGAAGCCATTGCAAAACGCACAGGAGCGATAATTGTTTCTAACTATGAAATTGCGACACATTATGGTAATTTAGGATTTGACACCCACCCAATGAACCACGGCGGTAAGTGGGATTTTGAATTTGGAACGGTTAAATATGTAAACGCCATCCATACATCTTCATTTCCTGACGGAAGTTATGGTGGGCAACCGGGAGGTTTTGTAATTGAAGGCGAACATAAAAATATTTACATTGCCGGAGATACGGCATTAACTTTTGATATGAAGTTAATCCCACTTCAAACGAAGTTGGATTTAGCAATTTTACCTATCGGAGATAATTTTACAATGGGAATAGAAGATGCTATTTTAGCAAGTGATTTTATAGCATGTGACAAAATTTTAGGCTATCACTACGATACATTCGGGTATATAGAAATTGACCACGAAGCTGCAAAACGAAAATTCTTTGAGAAGGATAAAGACCTCATGTTACTTGAGATAGGTGCTTCCATAGAACTATAATTTTAAACATTTTTACATGCGAAAACTTTTTTTAGCACTCAGCTGCTGCTTTCTTTTCAATACACTACATGCGCAAGAATCATCTAAAACTGGTGCATGGTATATGTACTTTTTTAAACATCAATTTAAGAACAGTCAATTTGGAATTCAAGGTGATGTACAACACCGAAATTGGAATACCATTGGAGATTTAGAACAACTTTTAATTCGTTCTGGGATATCATTTAATCCAAAAAATGCGAATATTTTGTTCACTTTAGGGTATGGAAATATCACGACGGGGCAATTTGGAGATAGTAATGCCACAACTTCCGAAAGTAGAATATACCAAGAAGCACTTTTTCCACAAAAATTAGGCAATAGATTTTATTTAGCGCATCGTTTTAGATACGAACAGCGTTTTGTTGAAAATCAAGACTTCAGAACGCGTTATCGTTATAATGTGTTTTTGAATATTCCTTTGAATAAAAAAGAACTTACAGATGATGCGGTTTATATCGCATTGTACAATGAGTTATTCATAAACGGACAAACCGATATTGGCGATAACAGGATGGTAGAACTATTCGATAGGAATAGAACCTATTTAGGGTTTGGCTATGTTTTAAAACCAAGTATGAAATTTCAATTGGGTTGGATGAATCAAAAGACGGTTAATTTGGGGAAGGGTCAGTTACAGCTAAGTTTTCATCATAGTTTTTAATCAAAAAGTAATTCCTCAAAATGAATGTTGAGGTTTCATTTGAAATTGTCATTCCCACGAAAGTGGGAATCTTTTCAAAAAAATAAACAATTATCAATTATTAAAATAGAAATTGAGATTTTTATTCGTTAAACAAATTTATGACCGCAACTTTTCATAATTACATTCTAAACTTCAAAAACCCAAGCGGCACTTCAAGAGGTATTTTAAAAACAAAGGAAACATGGTTTCTCATTATAAATTCCGATGGTAAGGAGGGCATAGGGGAGTGCGGGATGTTTAGAGGACTTTCAATTGATGATAGACCAGATTTTGAAGCGAAGTTAAAATGGACATGCGAAAATATCAATAAAGGTTTAGGGTATTTATACACCGAATTAGTGGAATTCCCAAGCATTCAATTTGGATTGGAAATGGCCTTTAAATCTTTGGAAAGTGAAGATAAATTCGATTTATTTCCTTCGGAATTCACAAAAGGGAAAAATTCCATTCCAATAAACGGACTCATTTGGATGGGCAGTAAAGCCTTTATGAATCGGCAAATAAAAGAAAAGATTGATGCCGGTTTCAATTGTATTAAAATGAAAATTGGTGCTATTGATTTTCAAACTGAAGTGGAATTATTAAAATCCATAAGAAAAGAATTCTCTTCAAAAGATATAGAATTGCGAGTTGATGCTAATGGTGCTTTTAAACCAAATGAAGCTTTAGAAAAACTAAAAATAGTGTCAGAACTTGATTTACATTCCATAGAGCAGCCTATAAAACAGGGACAAATAGAAGACATGGCTCGTCTTTGCGAACTAACACCTTTACCAATTGCTTTAGATGAAGAATTAATTGGCGTGTTTTCCGTAACAAAAAAACAAGAATTGCTACAAACTATTCGTCCGCAATACATTATCTTGAAACCTACTTTAGTTGGTGGATTTCAAGGGAGTGACGATTGGGTTTCAATAGCAGAAAAAAACAAAATAGGGTGGTGGATTACAAGTGCTTTAGAAAGCAATATTGGTCTTAATGCTATTGCCCAATATACTTTTCAGAAGAACAATAAATTACCTCAGGGCTTAGGGACTGGCGGTTTATTTACGAATAATTTTGAATCGCCATTGTATGTAAATAAAGGCTGTTTGCATTATAACGACACTAAAAATTGGAAATTCAATTTATAAATTATGTACATAGAACAAGCGTATAAAGGTTTAACAGATGCATGGCGTTATATAGTTGGGGGTGCAATTATTTTTGTCACGTGGCAAATTTTGGGCTATATACCTTTACTTCTTAGCTTAGGTCTTAAGGTAGAGAGTTTAGCTGATTTCCCGTCCGATATCCCCGGAATGGTTGCGCTGCTCGGAGAAAACCTCTTTTTATTTTTAATGCTAATTTCTTTTGCAGTTGGCCTTTTTGGTGTTTTCTTAAGTTCTAAGTTACTCCATAAGCTATCGATAAAAGATTTAACTACAACCAGAAGAAAAATAGACTGGAAACGTTTTTGGTTTATTTTTATCTTATGGGGTGCCATCTCTAGTAGTTTTGTTTTAATAGATTATTACTTTTTTACTCCAGAAGATTACGTTTGGAATTTTAAATTGAAACCATTTTTAATTTTACTGGCAATCGCCGTTACATTACTACCATTGCAGACAAGTTTTGAAGAATATGCGTTTAGAGGTTATGGCATGCATTTTTTAGGCACATTATTTCAAAATAGATGGTTACCATTGGTTATTACTTCTGTGTTATTCGGATTGATGCACATACTTAACCCAGAGGTAGAAAAATTGGGTTACGTCATCATGGTCTATTATATAGGCACAGGTTTGTTCTTGGGCATCATTACGTTAATGGATGACGGGCTAGAATTGGCATTAGGATTTCATGCCGCCAATAATTTATTTACGGCGCTTTTGGTTACGGCAGATTGGACAGCCTTACAAACCCATAGCATTCTTAAAGATATTAGTGATCCAGGAGCAATGGGACTTGTAGAAATATTTATTCCTGTGTTCGTAGTGTTCCCGATTCTTTTATTAATTTTAGCAAAAAAATACAGATGGAGCAATTGGAAAGATAAATTATTCGGACCAGTAGTAGAGCCACCAAAAGAAGATTATAAAATTTTAGAAGATTAAGACATATGATTCCAGATTATACCAAAGTACATAATAGATTTAAATTAGATGGTGTTAGCTATAACCGCGAAGATTTAATGGAAGTTGCCTATAGTTTTGTAAAGGAAGGTTTTCCGTACCAAGAACAACTAGGTATGTTTTTATTAGACTGGTTGGATAAAAAAGACCATTTAATAGTGCAAACATCCGGTTCTACAGGAAAGCCTAAAAAATTAAAAATACAAAAGCAGGCCATGGTAAATTCTGCCATAATTACTGGCGATTTTTTTAATTTAACACCCGGTAAAAAAGTGTTAAACTGTTTGCCTTCAAACTTTATTGCTGGAAAAATGATGATGGTGAGAGCCATTGTTTTAGGTTTGGAAGTAGATATGGTAGTGCCTTCTTCATTACCTAGAATAGATTACGAGAAAGATTATGATTTCTGCGCCTTTACACCAATGCAACTTAAAAACTTTGCAAAGTATTTAAAGTCTATAAAAACTGTTATTGTTGGTGGCGGTCGCGTTTCCAATCATATAAAAGAATTGGTTAAGGACAAAAAACCGCAAGTTTATGAAACTTACGGGATGACGGAAACAGTTTCGCATATCGCAGTTAAAAAATTAAATAACTTTACAGATTCTGAGTCTGATGGCTATTTTAAAACATTGCCAAACATTAGTATTTCTCAAGATGACCGTGGTTGTTTGGTTATTGATGCACCAAATTTGTCTGATAAAAAAATAGTAACTAATGATATCGTGAAAATACATTCAGAAAACGAATTTGAATTATTGGGACGTTTCGATAATGTTATTAATACTGGTGGTATCAAAGTGTATCCAGAACAAGTAGAGGCAAAACTTCAAGATATTATGCCGAATCGTTTTTTTATAGGAAGCGTTCAAGATGATACTTTTGGTGATAAAATAATAATGGTTATTGAAGGCCAGGAAAAACCAATAGATAAATCCATATTTGATGTCCTTGAAAAATACGAAAAACCAAAAGCAGTTTATTTTGTAAATAAATTTATGGAAACAGCCTCTGGAAAAGTACATCGCGCTAATACGATAAAGGAGATTTCTGAATTAAAATAGTATTTTATTGTTAAAAAAAATCGAGTATGTTCCTGCAAGTTTTTAAAAACCTTGCAGGAATTTTTGTTTTTGGAAACGGTAGTTTTAAATAAACCAAGAAATATGAGTAGATATAATATAAGTTTATGGAAAGAAGCAAAGGATGCTGCACTATCTTAAGATAAATAATAGCGAAAGCTTTGACACCTCCCTTAACCCGATAGTTATGGTGACCTACTTATTAGGAGGGAAACTATTGCGTATGAGCTTCACCTCTCAAAAGAGGGGATTATGGGGTGTGCTGTTAAAAAGTTCTATAACATCTGATTTGCAAACTAGGAAATGAAATCATTAGTGTCCGATAAAAAATTTTAGAAACCTTTCAACCCTATACTAAATAAGCGATTTTTAAGATGTCGCCCCGATGGGGCTTGATTTTTTTAGTTCTTTTCCTTTTGCTACAAAGATTCCATCCCTATGGGATTTTTTTTAGCTCCAGAGGAGCGTAATCTTTATAGGCCGAAGCAAAAAATATTAGAAAGCTCCAGAGGAGCGAAATTTAATCGGACAATAGTGAAATGAAATATTTATTTTATACAAGTTTTTTAATTGGGTAATAAAAAAATCGAAAAAAAAAAAAAGATAACTTGACGGAATTGGCAGACATTGAATTGGCCAAGAAAACATCGCCTACCAAAAAAGAACTGGAAAAACCCAATCAAATTGCTAATGCAACAAAAAACCGATGATGCCTTATCAAAATCGAGCGATGTTTCAGCGTTCATCATTGCACTTAAGCAAAAAACATCTTCCAAAAATTCAACACCAGTAAAACAACTGTTAGGGTAACTGGCATATCCTTTAAATACCCAGATGTGATATGCAAGGGTAGCACTTTGCGAAGACAATATTCATGGAACAGTATTATGAACGCATAGATTATGAACAAGACAGAGATCGTGCATTTCCAATGCCAGAATCGGAAAGATGCTTTAAAAACTCAAGCTCTCCATATCTATTGTTAAAAAAAACGCAAAACACTAATTGTTAATAAGTTAAATTTTGTTAATGAATTTTTTAGAGCTAAAAACGAACTTGATTAAGTTCTTTAAAAAATAGTCTATTCTATAAATTTGAGCATAACAAATAAAAAAACAGATTTATGAAAACTTTAAAAACAATCGTAGCGGTTTGCTTACTATTTATAACGGTTGGAGCAACAGCACAAAACGACAAAGACAAAAAAATAATGGCAGATGCCGAAAAGGCTAAAGCAACTTTGATTGAAAAAGATGCTGGAATCGAGAAATTCTTCGAAAACTCATCAGGATATGCCATTTTTCCAAATGTTGGAAAAGGCGGATTAATTATTGGTGGAGCTAGCGGTAATGGTGTGCTTTACGAAGATGGAACACCTATTGGTATGGCAAGCTTAAAAAAAGTAAATATAGGACTTCAAGCTGGCGGACAAGCAGTTATACAGGTTATATTTTTTGAAACAGATGCCGCTTTAGCAGAATTTAAGGAAGGTAATTTTGAGTTATCTGCCGAAGCTTCGGCCGTTATCGCTGATAAAGGAAAATCGAAAGATGCTAATTATAGCGATGGTGTTATTGTATTTGCTTTACCAAAAGCTGGATTAATGGCAGATGCTTCAGTTGGCGGACAAAAATTTGACTTTAATGCATTTGAATAGCCTCAAAAAAAAGTAAAACTTTACTAAGGTTGGCAATTTGTCAACCTTTTTTATTAGTGAAACCCAAATTAGTGAAACCCAAAACTTAAAAGCGCAGCGCATTAAGTTTTGATGGTTGTCCCGATAGCACCCGATAGCTATCGGGAAGGGATAATCCCGCTATTTAACGGGAGGCAAAAACAGTTCACACTAAAAAAATGGTTATAGCAACATGAAGAATTTCAAGAACACTTAATTTTAAAGGAAACGATTTACTCAAAAATAGCAACGATTTTCTCAAAATGAAAAAATTACCTAAGCGTATGGTGCTTATTGGTGCAGGCTACATAGGATTGGAATTTGCTCATATAGCAGCAAGGTGTGGGAGTCAGGTTACGATATTGGATATGAAAATCATATTATCTATACCCAATATTATTTCTAAAAAAATCAAGGTTACGAGCGCCACCCATGCATTTGCGCTAGATAGAATTTCAAACATAACATATAGTTTTAAAAAAATATACCCCTAATTTGGTAATCAGGGGTATATTTTTGCCACTATTCTAATTGAGCTTTACCATTGTTCAATTTCTTTTTTCAATTCTTCTTTTTTCTTTCCTGTCTTTTCTTGGAGTTTACCTAACATTTCGTCAAATTTCCCTTCAGAATACGTCAAATCATTATCGGTTAAATCGCCATACTTTTGCTTAAACTTACCTTTAATCTGTTTCCATTTACCTTCTAATTGATCTTTGTTCATAATATTTGTTTTTTTAATTAAAAATTCTTTTAAATTCTTATACTAAATTACTGAAACAGAGCTATTTAAATTACCTCAAAAACATTTTTCTTTAATGCAATAAAATAGTTCTAAGGTGTTTTATTGAAGTTAATATTTTTACTGATTAGGCTAAGTAATTTTTTTTTGAATATTAATATTTGTTACATTAAATTTAAGCTATATGGATATTCCAAGTGTGAAAAATGAAGCTCAATATGAAGCTTTAAGAGATAAAGGTTATAGTAAGGAAAAGTCTGCAAGAATTGCAAACGCGCCCAACGCAGGTAAAAAGGGAGGCAAAGCAAAGCCTTATGAAGAATGGACTAAATCTGAACTTTACGAACAAGCAAAAAATGTAGGGATTGAAGGGCGGTCTAAAATGAATAAAAGCGAGCTAATTTATGCTTTAAGAAACAACTAATAACTTGCCAAAATATTTTATGAAAGCCATTGATGCTAAAATAATTCGCCAAATTTTTATACTCCTTTTAATAGTGCTCATTGGCGGGTTAATTTTTCAGGAAATGCTTCCTTATTTTTCAGGGATTTTGGGGGCTATCACACTTTATGTTTTATTGCGAAAAGCCATGGCTAAATTGGTAAAAAAGGGTTGGCATCCTAATTTAGCAGCTGGTTGCTTAATGTTAGCTTCCTTTTTAGTTATTTTACTCCCAGTAGCTGGTATTATAGCTATGCTAGGCAATAAAATTGGTACTGCCGTAAATAATTCTGAAAAAGTAATTAACGCTATTGAAAATCAATTGGCAGATTGGGAAGGCAGATTTGGATATGATTTAACCTCGCAAATTGACGCATCAGCCATATCTGGCTGGATAAGTGAAAATTTGCAAGGGTTGGTAGGAGGTACATTTACGTCGCTTGTTGCTATCTCTATTATGTATTTTTTATTGTTTTATATGTTGACCAACCGTAAAAAATTACGGGAATCTTTATATGAATACATTCCCATAAGCGACGATAGCCTGGAAATTATTGGTAGAGAAACCCGCAAAAAGGTTCGCGCAAATGCTTTGGGGATTCCCTTGGTGGCAGTAGCGCAAGGGATTGTGGCATTGATTGGCTTTTTAATATTTGGTGTAAACAGCCCCTTCTTTTGGGCGGTTATTGTAACATTTGGTTCTATGATACCTTTTGTTGGCAATTTTTTAGGAACTATTCCAGTATTTATATTAATGATGTCCAATGGTAACACATTCCAAGCATGGGGTGTTTTGTTATATGGCATTATCGTGGTTGGTTCAACAGATAATTTAATTAGACTTTTTGTACTTAAAAAACTGGATAACGTACATCCATTAATCACATTATTAGGTGTTATTGTCGGTCTTCCCTTGTTTGGTTTTGTGGGGTTAATTTTTGGGCCATTACTTATTAGTTTATTCTTAATTATTGTGCGTATATATAAAAAAGAATACGGAAAACAACACGAGAAAAAACTATAGTAAAAGTAAACCCCGATCGGGCAGTGGTTTTTTCACTTTGTGCTTTCAATTATATACAATCTTCAGAAGGAAAAACAGCAAGTTGAATTTTAGTAATCGCATTAACTTTTTTTTTTATAACGTCAAGGGTTAGGGGCTTAAACACTTAATTTGCGGGTATGATTAGCGACAGGTTTAGGATGATGACTTAGAAATAAACTATAGCTAAACAGATGAAACAAAGTTGTATATGTTGAAAAGTATCTTAATTGTTAATTACACATTGAGAGCTTAAATAAAATGGGATATGAACGAAGAAGAAAAAGTAAGATTAGAAAACATTGCAGACACAGACAATGAAATATTTGCACTTTTAAAACAACGTTATAGTCCAAGAATTTTCAAAAATCAAACCATAGAAGATGCTAAACTAAAACAGTTGTTTGAGGCAGTTAGATGGTCTGCCAGTTCAGATAATTTGCAGCCCTGGCGATTTATATATGCTCATAAAGGAACTAAAGGCTATGAATCCATCTTCGATTGTTTGAGCGATTTTAATAAAACTTGGGCCAACAATGCGCCTTTGTTGATGTTAACTGCTTATAAAGAAAAGACCGGTGAGGGCAAGGAAAATTTTCATGCTTTACATGACTTGGGCTTATCTTTAGGGTTGATGACTGTACAGGCTCAATATATGGGAATTGGTTTGCACCATATGGCAGGCGTAGATTGGAAAAAAGCACAAAAAAAATTTAATGTGCCTGACGGCTTTCATGTAACTACAGCCATTGCCGTAGGCCATTATGGAGGAAATATAGATGATTTGCCAGAAGACTTAAAAGAAGAGGAAACTAAAAAACGAAAACGAATGCCCTATCATCAATTTGCCTTCAAAGAGGCATGGTATAATTCAGAAAACTAAAAATTTTACAAGGGAAAATTAATTAATAACAGATCCTCTCATATCGTTTTAAATTGATATGATTGAGAATCACAAAAACGAATATTATGAAAATTGGAATTATAGGAAGTGGGAATATTGGTGGAAATTTAGGGAAACATTGGGCCAAAGCAGGGCATAAAGTACTGTTTAGTTCAAGACACCCGGCAGAACTTAATAGCTTGGTTAAAGAAGCAGGTAGTAATGCTGAAGCTAGGAGTGTAACGGATACTTTTGAAGCCAACGCAGATGTTTACCTTTTAGCAATGCCTTTTAAAGCGATTGATAAAATAGCTGAATTATACGCAGGCGAATATGGTAATAAGGTTATTATAGATGCCACAAATCCATATCCGGAAAGAGATGGCGCCATTGCTCAAGAAGTAAGGGATGCTAATTATAATGCTTCTGAATATACTGCTATGAAATTTGGAACAGCTAAAACCGTAAAAGCATTTAATACCATACGCGCAGAACATTTAAGAGATCGCGCATTTAGGACCACAGACAAATTGGCTATACCTTATGCGGCCCAAGATCAAGAAAGTGGAGATGTTGCAAAACAGCTTATTGAAGATATAGGTTTTGATGCGCTGTATATTGGGAATTTAACAGACACACATATTATGGATCCTGAACAATCTATATATGGAAAATCTCTAAGTCGTAAAGAGTTAAAAGAACTGGTAAACAATGTAAGGGTGCACTAGATGATTACGCTATAAATTTTAGGATTCGTTTTTGGATGAACATGGTAAAAGCTAAACAAAAACATGCGGTAGTACATAAAGCTATAAAGCTTATAAGAACTCATTTTACCGATGCAGGTATTGTTATACCGTTTCCTTATACGGGCTCTTGATTTCAAAGACGGCAACCCAAATAAAAACGATAAGATCAAAGATTAATGGTTCTTTTATTTTTATTGAAACCGATAGCGTTAAAATAGTACCCAATTGTGTTATTGCGAATGTTGTTTTTTTAAGAAATTTGATTCAGACGAATGTTGAATTAAAAATGAAAGTGATGGATAATGAATTTGCAAACCATGAAAAAGATTACATTAAAACATATCAGGAAAAAGGATATGTTTCTAGTTTTCATATTAAGGATGAAAAACTTATTAATAACGAAACAAAAAACGAATACACTCCAGAAGACATCCATATAGTTGCGGAGCATAGATATGAAGGCATGAGCAACCCATCGGATATGTCCATACTATACGTTATTGAAACAAATAAGGATGAAAAAGGAACTGTATTGATGGGTTACGGGCCGAGTGCAGATTTAGATGCGGCAGAGTTTTTCAAAAATATTCCAAAAACAAATATTTCTGACGAGAAAAATATAAATAGTGACTAATTTTAAATTCAGATAATTGTTAATAAAGAAAACTCTAATATGCTTAGGGTTTTCTTTTTGATAAAAAATAGATAGTTTTAAATCAAAACCTCAAAACAAAAAATAAAATTTCCAATGATAAATATTTGGTATATCTTTAATCAAAATAGATAATATTTAATGGATTGGAAGTAAAACTTTTTTTTAAATACGATTTTGATACACTTTGTAAAGCTTTTATAAAGGAGCACCTAGATGCGCTTGATATTTCCTATGCCATAAATAGTATTAATGAAGTAACCATAAATGAAAATTTGCAAAAAGACAAGCAAAAAACACTTTCAGAAGCTTTAAAGAAATACGGCATTGAGATTTTAACCGATCAAAAAGCGACGCTTGTAGAACGGATAAAGCATGCAATTGACAAGATGCTGAAAGATGAAAAAAGTAAAAATTTAAAATTGTCTGCGTACTTATCAGATAATTTGAATTATTCCTACACCTACTTATCCAGCGTTTTTTCTGAAAACACCTATACCTCTATAGAGAATTATACCATCCTTAGAAAAGTAGATTTAGCCAAAGAATTTATGTGCAATACCGATTTAACACTAACTGAAATTGCATACCGGTTAAACTATAGTAGCGTAGCCCATTTATCGGGCCAGTTTAAAAAAGTTACGGGGCTTACACCAAGTGCTTTTCAAAACATCATGAAGAAGAAAAAAGATTATAATTTACAATGACGGTTAAAACGATATAAATGAGCACAACCCTACTAAATATAGTTTTAGCCGATGACGATGAAGACGATAGAATGCTCTTCGCCGAAGCCATAGAAGAAATTCCTATTAGAACAAAACTATCTCTATTTAACCATGGGCAAGAGTTAATGGATTACCTTACTTTGCCCAATGTGGTACTTCCCAATTTGATTTTTTTAGATTTGAATATGCCCATAAAAAATGGCTTGCAATGTTTAAAAGAAATACGCAGTAACCCTAGGTTAAAAGATTTATGCGTAGCGATATATTCCACATCTTCATCAGAGAAAGATGTGGAAGAAACTTTTTTAAATGGGGCAAACATTTATGTAAATAAGCCCGATAACTTTAGTAAATTGCGAGAAGTAGTAGAGAAAGTATTACAATTAAATTGGCAGTATCATACTTCTAATTTAAACAAAGACACCTTTCTCTTCCGTATGTAATACCTATGGATTTTAAGCGCATATACATGTCTTCTAAAACATATCTTGTAGCATTAATTATTGCTATTGGCTTGCTTTTATTTACTACAAGTATGGCATACAGGCAGATAATCCGGATGCAGGAATCTGCGGAAATGGTAGCACAAACGCTTCGTGTTTACAATGCTATTGGAGATTTAACAACACATTATTCAAAAGCCGATTCCGAAGAATTCAGGAAAGAATTACTAAATAAAGGCGCATCAAGCAATACCTTAGAGAATTACAAATTAGAAGGTACAACTGTAATTAATAATTTAGAATCACTTACAGGTAATAACGAACCTCAACGCGCACACATAAAGCCTTTAAAATCATTATTAAATAAGTTGTATGGGCAACTTACAGAATTAGATTCCATTAGCTACACAACCAATAAGTTACCGTTTGATATTAGAAAAACACAAAAATCTAAAATAAACAATACCTTATATAATATCAGGAGCATTAAAAACAGAATGCTTGATCAAGAAGAATACCTCATGGAAGAAAGGGAGGCTAGCTATAAATCTGATAAATCTACGACACCCATCACATTACTTTTATTGGCCTTTTTTGCACTCCTTGTTTTTATTGTTTCTTTTTATAGAATTTACCTTAATAAATTAAAAGTTCATGAGTCAGAAGCTTTCTTACAGAGTGTACTAGATACCACGGATAATATCGTAAATTATTTCGAGCCCATATTTGATCCTGATAAGGATAAACATATTGCAGATTTTAAAATTGTGTTTGCTAACCTGTGTAACCGTGATTATTTAGGTCTAGAGCCTGACGAAATAATGGGAAAAACAGTATTGGATATTTTTCCTTTTTTCACAAATAACGGTGGTTTTGAAGAGTTTACAAAGAGCTACAACGAAAAGGAGAAGGTCGATTTTGATAGAGAAGTAGTTATAGATGGCGAAAAAATGTGGTTTCATATTTTCGTAACCCCTTTATTAGAAGGTGTGCTTTTTACCGCTAGAAATTCTACGGCCGAAGAAAAAGCCAAAGAAGCACAGTTTTTATTTAAAAAGCGCTTAGAAAAACAAAACCTCGAATTGCTTGACAATAAAGCTTTATTGAACAATATTTTTAAGAGTATCTCTCATATCGTTATGCACTTTAAAAGTATCAGAGGAAAAGATGATGCTATTATTGATTTTGAAATTTTATTTGTTAATGATAGGATAAGTCCTATTTCAGGTGATATTCCAGATGAAATCAAAAATAAAAAAGTATCCGAAATATTTCCCAATATTTTCAAGAACGGTGTTTTTGAGCATTTGGTGTCGGCTATAGAAAATGAAGATCCCGTAAACTATGAAGTACCTTATTATAAAAATGGATTCGAGCAATGGTTTAAAGCTACCGCAATTAAGCTAGGTGATGGTGTAACCATAACAACAATAGATATAACCGAAGATAAGAAAAAATCAAATCAGTTAAAACAGCTTAATGAAGCACTTTCTATACAGAACACCATTTTTGCCGATGCTGAAGTCATAGCTAAAACAGGTAGTTACGTATGGCATATAGATACCGACGTTTCTGAATTATCAGACAATTTTTTTCGTATGCTAGGATGCGAACCTCATGAATTTGAAGCCTCGTTTAAAAGATATAGAGATTTTGTACATCCTGATGATTTAGAGCTTTATGATTATAGAGGAGCGCAAATAACCAAATATGAAAAAGTAGAAGAACACACGTACCGTATTATAACTAAACAAGGTGATACGAAGCACTTTAAATCAAACGGACAGTTTATTGAAAAGAATGGTGAAACAGTTATGATTGGTGTAGTACAAGACGTGACAGATATAGTAGAAGCAGAAAAAAAACTAGTAAAAAGAAACTTAGAATTAAAACGGAGCAATGCTGAGTTAGAATCATTTAACCGGGTTGCAAGTCACGATTTACAAGAGCCTCTAAGAAAGATTCAATTGTTTGTGTCAAGAATAGAAGATAGGGAGGGCGACCAGTTTTCAGAAAAAGGTAGGGTGTATTTTGATAAAGTAAGAAAAGCAGTAACACGAATGCAATCGCTTATCACAAATTTACTTGCTTATTCCAGGATAGATAGTACTAAAAAGGACTTTGAAAGAATTAATTTGAATCTTGTTTTAGATAAAGTAAAAGAAGATTTAACAAATAGTATAAACGAAACCAACACCATAATAATAGCCGATAAATTACCTAAAATAAAAGGTATCGTATTTCAAATGGAGCAATTGTTCACAAATTTGCTATCTAATGCCATCAAGTATAAAAGTACAGATGCACCACCAAAAGTAAAAATAGTATATGAGAAGGCGCCAGAGTCAGAACTTCCAAAGCATATCATAAAAGTAAGTAAGGTGTACCATAAAATTTCTTTTATTGATAATGGTATTGGTTTTGAGCCCATACATGCTACAAAGATTTTTGAGGTATTTCAACGTTTACATCAAAAAACAGAATACTCAGGAACAGGCATAGGTTTAGCAATCTGCGAAAAAATTGTAGAAAACCATAACGGATACATTTATGCAAAAGGCGAATTGGGTGTTGGAGCAGAGTTCATAATTTACTTACCTGCGTGAGTTCGTATATTTCTATTGTGTGTCAATATATTATTAATCAGTATGAAACACTTCTTCCAAAATTTTTGGCTTGTTAATTCTTTTATTCAAATCTAAAAATAATTTACACATCCATGGGAAAGTCTTTAAATCTAAGTGTGGCAATTCCAAAGTGGGGAAACCCATACGCGACAGTTTTCCTCCTAATGAGGAGTTCCCGATAGCTCTCGGGATAAGGGAGGTGTAAAACTATTGTATTCAAACCTACTTCTTATTTTTTAATTAAGACTAGTTCAAGCCCCTTATCTTTACACCTAAATTAAATATTTCAACCCTATTGTTTTTTTACTTAAAATCTCTACAATAGTGATAGTTACAGTCGTTTTTTACTTTTTTTAACAGTTAATTCTTCAAAAACCTAAAGTTTCATAACACAAAGGAAAAATTGTGTAATATTTTTTGTGGTGTTCATGATGATATTTACAGTAGGGATTAAAGAACGGTTCTTGAGTCATAAAACTTAACTGAAAATATTATGGAACATAGTATAAAATTAAAATCCAAACAATTTGCCAGAGTTGGCAAATCTAAACCCAAACATCTTAGCATCAATAAGACTAATGCTTTTGTAAGAAATTTATTTTCAGAAGTTTTATTCAAAACAACAGAAATTTTAAACAAATCTTCAGAAGGCTAATATTTAATTTTCTCTCGATGTTAAGAATAGAACACATTATCATTTTAATATGCTTAATTACATGGGCCACAGGCTTTTTTATTTACGGACTGGGTTTGATTATTCATCTCTTATTGGTCTTAGCGGTTATAGTAGCAATAGCTGAAGTGTTAAGTATTAAAAATGATTTGAACTAGAATGAAAGAATAGGGCATAACAATTAAAAAAACAGCTATTATGAAAACAACATATTTAAGCACAAATACAATTGAACAGATGTTTAAGCAACTAAAAAATAATTTTGGTGGTTCAATTGAAAAAGAGTCTAAAGAGTATATTCTGGATATTAAAAACGAAATCGGGAGGGGTATCATAAAAGGGATTTCACTACAAAGAGGTATATCTTATGTTGAATTCGATATGACCTTTACAGACGATGTTATATTATCTGTTGATACACCTAACAAAACCCCAATATATTTTGCGTATTGCTCAAAGGGGAGTTTAGGTCATAGTTTTGGTGTTAACGGTAAAAAACGTGTTTTAGAAAATTTTCAAACAGGTATTTTAACCAGCCAATTAGGTGATGAAAATAGACTTTATTTAAAAAAAGACGAACGTTCCAAAATTACGCTTATCACAGTACAAACTAGCAATCGTGCAAAGGCTTCTGGTAAAGAGAATCTAAAAACCAAGTTACAGGACACATTTATTAAAGAGGGCAATAAAGAGAATTTTATTTATATAGGTTCTCACAACCTTAAGATTGCTGAAAAAATACAACAACTAAATGCTATAGAGCAAAAAGGCATAGTAAGAAGCCTTTTAATACAAGGTTTGGTCCATATGGTTTTAGCATTAGAAATACAACAACATGCTGAAGATAAAAACCGTCAAATCCCTGTCGGTTCTTTAACTATTAGAGATATGGAGACTATAAAAGAGGCATCTCAGTATATTAAAAATAATTATGAAAAACAGTTATCAATTTCTGAATTATGTACAGAATTTGGTATTTCGCCATCAAAATTACAAGAAGGGTTTAAAGATATGCACGGGCGTACAGTTACAGATTATATTAGAGAAGTAAGAGTTTTAAAAGCCGAAGAGCTTATTAAAGATACAGATTTAAATATCTCTGAAGTGGTTTACAGTATAGGCTTTTCTAGCAGAAGTTATTTTTCTAAAATCTTTAAAGAAAAATTTAATTGTAGTCCGAAAGATTATAAAGACGCGCAAAGAAGATTACCTATTTCTGCGTAAAATATGGTAACTCAAATGATACATTATAAAATTTTAGATGATAGTTGGAAAAATTTTAAAAACAGATGTTTTATTGTAATTAGTAAATAATTATACTTTAAAGCTGCTGTATTAGGGTTTAAAATTAAAAAGGATAGGATTTATAATGTATCAGGAGTTATTGGTTGAAATCCGTCTAAGGAGAGTTAGGCGGATTTTTTAATGTGTTTTAAATTTAATTTTTAGGCTGAATACTGAACTAAAGAATACATAGCAATTAAGTTGTTCATTAAGCTAAAATGAAATTAGGAAAATAAAAGTGTCCCAAACATCTTAGGTGTTAAACCAAAGTTAGGGACACTAGTAAATTCTTATAAAATTAAACTTACATAAAATCCTCATCCTTGGTTGTGGAAGAAATTGTGGGATCTTCATGGCTAAATGTTTTCTTTAAGCCTGCTGAGTCCACACCAAAAAATTTCAGGATTTCAGATCGGTGAGATATTAACATGACTCTTTCTTTATTTACAGCAATTGGTTTTTGTAGAAGTTCTGGGTTGTTATTAATAATTTTTATCCAGTCCTCAGTATCAAAATCGTCCGTAGTACCAAAATCATCTTTTTGATTATCTGGTATCGTAATAATTTCATCCAAAGGAATGCCCAGATTTTCTGATAGTTCAACCCAAATAGTATCTCCTAATTTATCTTTGGAAATGTCTATCACATCCACTTTTTTATCTATGGCGTGTATGTAGCCCAAAACTTGTTTTCCTAACTGTGATGCCGAACTGTATATATAAGTAAGTTGCCTTTTATCGCGTGCTAATATTGACATGTTCTCCATTTTTTAAAAATAATTAATGGTTTTAATTTCGTTTAAAAATTATGCACTACCTCTCGCCGGATAATCATTCTTTTCAATATAGTCTATAGCATTTAATAAATCATCCCAATGTGGTCTAGCAAAAGGCATAGTTTGCACAGAACTAGCGTAGAGCGTAAAATCTGGACGGATAAGGAATAGTCCAGGTTCAGAAAATTGATCTGGTTCTTTATCCGATATACTTTCAGAAATATACAATCCCCACTTTTTAGCTTCGTCTATAGAAAACTTATAACCAACAGGTAATTCGGAGATGTCCCATTTCTCAATAGTTTTTTTAGCCCGTTCTTCAGTATCGCAACTTACAGCAACTAGGTTTACGCCTCGTTTAATAAAGCCATCTAATTTTTTAGTTAATGCCTCTAGTTGTTGCTTGCACTTAGGGCAATGTAAACCTCTATAAAACACAATTAACGTAAATGTCCTGCTTTTTTGGGATTTTAAATTCCAGTTGGTGCCATTGGTTAATGCCACCTTTAAATCTGGCACTTCTGTTTTTGGTTTTACCATATCTAAATACTTTTAGACTATTTTTTGTTTTGTTGTTCCTTTATAGTCTTTTTGTCAATATCAAATGTGTTCGTTTCGCTTTTATCGTTTGGCTTTGGGTTAGTAGGGTCTTTTTGTTCTACTTTTCTTTTAAATTTTTTGTTGTCTTTTATCTTTCCCATCACGATTGTTTTTATGTTAATAATTAATTTCAATTACACAATTGATGCTAATTTGATATATCAATATGTGTTATTGCCATCAAGATAATATTAATCTTCAAAATTTATTAGTTCTAAAAAAACAATGATTAACTCAAACGGTATTCAATTAATAAACTGGTAATTTAAATATTCAACATCGTTTTAATACCGTTCAAAATCTTCTGTTTAGAGCAAATGTGTATCTCTTTTGGCAGTTAAATTTATAGGTAAGCAATTTTACAAATCATAAAAATTAAAATACCATGATAAGAAACTATGAAAGTGCTATAAAAGCCTGTCAACAATGTTTGATAGATTGCCAGAATTGTTTAGCGCAGATGGCGGGTAAGGAAAGCTCCAACGAATGTCCATACTGCTGCATGCTTTGTATAGACGCCTGCCTAATATGTATTAAATCTATGGTGGCAGACAGTCCGTTTACCAAAAAATACTGCCGTTTATGTGCCGAAATATGCGAATGGTGCGCACAACAATGCCAACAACACGATCATAAACATTGTCAAGACTGTGCAGCTGCTTGTTTAGCATGTGCACAAGAATGTCGAGTACATATGGCATAAGAATTAAAGAAAAAAGCTTAACATTTAAAATAGATAAGATGAACACAAAAAATAAAGAGAGGATTGAAAAAATGCGAAGCCTTATTGCTGTACCAAAAATTGTAATGCTGGCTACACGATTGGATAAAATTCCTTTTTCGGTATGTCCAATGACACTTCAGCGAATAGATGAACAAGGTGATATTTGGTTTTTTTCTTCAAAAAATAGCAGTCATTTCAAAGATATTGAATATGATAACCGAGTGCAGATTATATATTCCGATGAAGCAGAACAAACTTATATTTCCATTTTTGGTAATGCAACCCATATAGTTGACGATCAAAAAGTAGATGAACTTTGGAACCCTATGTTGAATAACTGGTATGAAGGTAAAGATGATCCTAATTTGGCATTATTGAATGTTAATATAAACAATGCGTATTACTGGGATACAGATGAAAGCAGGCTGGTTTCATTTTTTGAATTAATAACAGGAATAGCTTCTAACGATGAAACAGATTTTGGAGACAAGGGAGAAATTAATCTGCAGAATCATTGATGAATATAACGCTTTGAATTAAAATTTTAAGAATCACTTAATGTAAACTGTTTTTTTATTAGTGAATGCTAAAATGCCTTCTCTTGAAAGCTCGCGCCCGTATCCTGATTTTTTTGTGCCTCCAAAAGGTAGTCTTGGGTCAGACTTTACCATTTCATTTATAAAAAACGCGCCATCTTCAATATCAATAATTCTCTGTTTGGCACCTTTAATATCTTTGGAAAAAATCATTGTCCCTAAACCAAATTTTGTGTCACTTATCATTTTATAAGCGTCTTCTTTGTTAGAGACTTTTACAATTGCCACCACAGGACCAAACGTTTCTTCGGTAAATACAGGCATGTCTTTGGTAACTTCTGTTAAAATTGTGGGTTGGTAATATGTTTTGTCTCTTTGGTTTCCGTAATGTACAAGAGCCCCTTTTTCAATAGATCTATTAACCTGGTCTTCTAAAATATCTGCCAAATCTTCTCTAGCTAAAGTGCCTATTTCTGTATCTTCTAAAAGAGGATCTCCAAAAGTTAATGCTTCTATTTTTTTTGTGAACTTTTCTAAAAATGCATCATAAATACCATCTTCAATTATAAAGCGTTTTGCAGCAATACAACTTTGTCCCGTGTTTTGCATTCTTGCTTTTACCATGGTGTTTAGGTGTTTGTCTAAATCGGCATCGTTAAGGACTACGCAAGCATTGTTTCCGCCCAATTCCAAAACCAATTTCTTTAATTGCGATCCAGCAACTTCGGCAATTTTGCGTCCTGCTTTTTCGCTTCCCGTAAGAGATACTGCTTTTATAATATCATTTTTTATAACGTTTTCAATGGTGTTATGGTTTGTAAGTAAAGTTGTGAAACATCCTTTGGGATATCCTGAGTTTTCGAAAATATCTTGAATTGCCAAAGCGCAACCTGTAACGTTCGATGCGTGTTTTAAAACAACGGTGTTACCTGCCGTTAGCGTTGGTATTGCGAACCTAAAGGCTTGCCAAAACGGAAAATTCCATGGCATAATACCCAAAATACATCCAAGAGGATCATAAGAAATAAAGCTTTCTCGCGCATCGGTTTCTATAATTTCATCAGATAATAAAAGTGAAGCATTTTCAGCATAGAAATCACATAAATATATGCACTTCTCAATTTCAGCAATACTTTCGATAATGGGTTTTCCCATTTCAATCGTCATGAGCTTACTATATTCCTCCTTATTTGACGATAAGTTTTCAGCAACATTTTTAAGCAATGCTGTTCGTTTAGAAAGACTCTCGGTTTTCCAAGATTGAAATGTTTTATCAGCTACGGTCAAGATTTTAGATATAGCTTTATCAGTAAAATAGCCATAGGTTTCTAATGTCTTATTAGTGTATGGGTTGGTAGTTGTTATTTGTTTTTTCATCTTAAAAATTTTAAACCTAAATATAATTGATTATGTATAGTACTCTTAACGCTAATAAGAGAAAGATGAACGTTTTTAAGTATTCTTAAACAAGTCAAGATTCATATGTATTGCGTTAAATTAATAGCATATTCGACATTAAATTTGTGGTAACAAAATAAAGTTTAACGTTAAAATTTAAAATATTATGAGTAATAGTGGAAGTACAATTCTGGGGGTTTTAGCTGGAACGGTAGTAGGAGCAGCCTTAGGCATATTATTTGCACCAGATAAAGGAAGCAAAACAAGACAAAAATTAGCAGACGAAGCAGCTTTAGCTAAAGAAAAAATATCAAAAACAGCAGTAGATTTAAAAGATAGAGTGGTTTCAACTGCTACATCCAAAAAGCAAACCTTGGATGAGCAAGTGGATTCAATTGTTCAAGATGCAAGCCATAAGGCAGATGATGTAATTAGCACATTGGAAAAGAAACTTGCCGAATTGAAAATTAAGAACAAGAAACTACAAAAATCATAATGATTAATGGGATTGATTGACTCTATAAATGAAACACACGATAAGGCTTCTAATATCGGCGAACGCTATATAAAGACATCTTACAAGTATTATAAATTAAAGTTTTTTCATCAGCTTTCAATTTCTGTAACTATGGTTTTTAAAGCCCTAATTATAGGAGGGCTGGCGTTAATATGTATATTGCTAGGCGCTGTTGCATTAGCGTTATTCGTTGGTGAGTCAATGGCCAATTATCCTTTAGGTTTTTTAATTGTAGGGGCGATTTTTATGATATTATCCAGTATAGCATACTTGTTTAGGCGGGTGATAAATAAAGTAACTATTAAAAGATTATCTAAAAATTTTTCAAATAATAATATGAAGATTTATAGTGACATAGAAAGTGTGGAGCGCGATTTAAAAATTTTAAAACTAGAACGAGATATAGCATGGGAAGAAATTAAAGCTGTTAAAGAGGACTATAAAGAAGATTTTAGACCGTACAATTGGATTAGATCTGGATTAAAGTTAGCTAGTAGGTTTGGAGTTTTGGTATTGCTTAAAAAAATTATTAAATAGCAAATTTAACCTTATGTCTAGTCTTAGATAATTTAGACAGATTATTAAAGTAAAAAGAGCTTCGAACTACACCGTTCTTTTTACTTACTTCAGAGTTCATAAAGCTATCGATGGCGCAACAGTTTTAATAACAAACATCTTAATTTAGTGATAAAAAAAAGCAAGACATGGCATTGCAGAACATCACGAGATTGATGAGTTGATCGAGGATTTAGAGAAAACATACGATGCCGAAAAAGGGTTTAAAAAAGCTGCTGAAAACGTAAAAAATCCAGCGTTGAAAAATATTTCAAACAAAAGGCAGACGAGAGATATAATTTTGGACATGAATTAAAAGCTGAAATAAAATCTTTTGGAGAAAAGGTTGATGAGGGAGGTAGTGCTGCAGAAACTATCCATAGAACTTGGATGGACACTAAAGCGTTATTTTCTTTAGACAATGAAGAAGCTATGTTAGAAGAAGCTATTAGAGGAGAAAAAGCTGCAATTTCAGAGTACCAAGATGTTAATGATGATGCAAGTTTACCAATGAACACAAAATCACTTTTAATATCACAAAAAAGTAAAATTGAAAATGGGTTATCTAAAATTAAAACTTTAGAAGATTTGAGCTAATTCAGTCAAAAACTTAATAATGTGTAATAAAGCTGCCCTTTGAAGGCAGCTTTATTTATAAACTCATACAATAGAGTTAACCTTTACATCTATTGAGGGCATTATAATTAGGTACTATTTTTATATTTAACATGGTTGGTTAGTAGAAGAAAGGCCTTGGCATGATTTATTCAAACGCTAGGGTCTTTTTTATTAGTGAAACCTATAACTTAAAAGCGCAGCACATTAAGTTTTGACGGTTGTCCCGATAGCTATCAATACGGGATAACCCCAATTTTAGCAGGATCTCAGGTTTAACCTGCCAGCCCTGTCTGCCGACAGGCGGTAGGCTGGTATCTCGAAGCTTGCTTCGGAAGGGAAAAAGGTTTTTCCGAGGAATACCGAGCCGGTATGCCCGATATTTATTTTTAAAGTATTGATAACTGTCCGTTAAATGAGTTAAGCTAAGTGTTGTAAGAGTTAATAAAACATTTAAAAAAATAGCATCTTTGTTTATGAAGGTTTGAAAGCCGAATCTTAGAAATTTTTAATCTTAAAAATCAAAATATTATGTTACGCTGGACAATTACATTTATTATTATAGCTATTATCGCTGGAGTCCTAGGATTTGGAGGCATAGCAGGAGCATCCGCAGGAATTGCAAAAATACTATTCTTTATATTTATAGTACTGTTTGTACTATCACTTCTTAAAGGATTAGTAAAAAAATAGTAAACCATTTAATTAAAATAACCTAAAATTTACAATTATGAAAAAAGTAGTATATACATTAATATTCTTATTTACAGTATCTACTGTATTTACAGGATGCAGAGAAAAAAAAGAGAATGATGTTGAAGAAATTATAGATGACGCTGGAGAAGCAATTGAAGACGCAGCAGATGATGTTGAAGATACTATAGATGATATTGAAGATGAAATAGAATAAATATTACAGTATCTAGATAAACATACCTATTTTAAACTTAAGTCTGTGGTTCCGCAAATCACATAATAGGTGGAATAGCGATAAAGACTTGATAATCTTACGGTTATCAAGTTTTTGTGTTTATGACTATTAGTTAATGTGGTTACAACATACCAAACCGTATAAATGGTTTAACTTTAATTTCATTTGTCTTCAGAAGGTAATATTACAATTTCAGTAATAAAATCAACAACTAAAATTATTTAGCCTAACGGGTTAAATATTAACTCAATACCGTTACAAACAATTAGAATTTAGGTGGAACTTGTACTTTACAATAAAACCAGATGAAGAAAATAATTATAGCGTTCTTAGTAGTATTAATTGTTGGACTTATTTTTCTACAATTCAAATTCAACAATGAAATCACTTCGGCGATCAACACTAGCTTACCGCCTAATATTCAATTAAATTATGCAGAAATTAATACAAATGTTTTTACTGGTAAAATTGAGTTAGATAGTCTGTCCGTTAAGGTATTCGATTCCAAAAATAAATTACAAACTGCTTTGTACAGTAAATGTTTAAATATTAAAGGTTTGAGCTTATGGGCGTATCTTTTGACTAAAAAAATAACTATTAAAAATATAACCACAAATAACCCAAAACTTCAATATTTTAGAGATGATAATGAAGCAACTGTAACTATAGATTCCTCTAAGGTCCATGCTTTTGAAAAAGAGTTAAAAATTAAAGAGTTAACGATTAATGATATTTCAGTCATCAACGGTTCTTTCGACATCATCAAAAATAAGAAAGATAGCTTATTTGTAAAAATAGATAGTATTAATTTCATATTGAAAAAATTGAAAACAGATGCTAAAAAGTTAAAGGAAATAATCCCTTTTATATATAAAGATGTTCAATTTTCCTCTAAAGATATCTTTGTAAATATGAATGCATACGAGACTTTAGAAATTGAGAATTTGAATGTTAACAATCATCAATTTAATTTGCAAAACCTTTATATAAAACCAAAATTCACAAAAGAAGTTTTGTCCACAAAAATAGTATTTGAACGTGACCATTTACAGTTCTATATTCCAGAATTGAAATTGAATCAGTTAGATTTTGGTGTTACTAACAACAGGTTTTTCGTTGTTGCAGATAGTGGTGAATTAGTAAAACCTAGTTTAAAAGTTTATAGAGATAAAAGGGTAGCAGATGATATGACTATCAAAAAAATGTATAGTGAAATTTTAAGAGACTTATCATTTGATCTTGCAATTCCTGAACTAAAAATTAAACAAGGTTATGTAAGCTACGCCGAGCGAGTGGAAACAATTGGTAAAGCAGGGAAAATATTTTTCGAAAATGTAAATTCTACTTTAACCAATCTAACAAATACCAATAAAAATAGTAGGGAAACAAAAGTTTTAACCAATTCCTATTTTATGGGCAAAGCACCGATGGAATTAGAGGTTAGTTTCAATGTTAATGATTTACTGGATTCTTTTTTAGCTTCAGGACATTTTAAAGATTTTAATGCTCAAATTGTCAATAATTTTTTTGAATCAAATCTAAATGCTAAAGCCGAAGGAGAAGTTGAACGAATATATTTCACATTCAATGGAAATAAGATGAGTTCAAAAGGAGATTTAAAAATGAAATATAAGGAATTCAAGTTTAAAATTTTGAATGCAAAAAATCAGGTGAACAAATTATTAACGGCTATTGGCAATATATTTGTAAATGACGGTTCTAAAAGCGATAAAGATGGTTTTAGACATGGTAAAATAGAAGTTGAACGCCATAAAAATAAATCATTCTTCAATTATTTATGGATAAATGTAGAGAGCGGATTGATAAGTGCGGTAACGGGTAAGGTAGAAAAAAAATAAGATTTTAACTATGGTGAGTTCTATAACAAACAACATGGAAAAGCGAATAAAATTTAGAAAAAAAGATATACAATCCCTTTAATTATTATCGTAACATTAGTGATTCTTCGATCAATGATGCCATTTCTAGTTAAAAATTCATTAGTGTCCGATAAAGTTTTTTAAAAGCGGGATTTCCATAGTTGGATTTCCCGCTTACTTTTATATCCTGTTTTTACCACAAAAACCAGATATGAATAAAAGTACAGACTTTAGCGGACAGGTGACCGAAAGTGAAGTTCATCAGTTCTATGTTAGTTCTAAAACAGAACAAGTATAAATAATTATAAACGATTATAAAAAAAATAATTCATCTAAAAATGAGGCGTTTGTGAATGTTTGTGGGGGTTTTTATAATTTACTCCTCCATGGTATGATACACGTTCTGTACATCATCATCTTCTTCAAGCTTTTCCAATAGTTTTTCAACATCTTCAGCTTGTTCTGGAGTCAATGTTTTTGTAACCTGTGGAATTCGTTCAAAACCAGAAGATAATATTTCAATCTCTCTAGATTCTAATTCGGCTTGAATAGCTCCAAAGCTTTCAAAAGGGGCATAAATCAAAATCCCGTCCTCATCTGCAAATACTTCCTCGGCACCAAAATCTATAAACTCCAGTTCTAATTCCTCAGGATCTAAACCTTCGGCATTTATTCTAAAATTACAGGTATGATCGAACATAAAAACCACCGAACCAGACGTTCCCAAACTCCCATCACATTTGTTAAAATAACTGCGCACATTGGCAACAGTTCGTGTATTATTATCTGTAGCAGTTTCCACTAATACAGCAATTCCATGAGGAGCATAACCCTCAAAAACAACTTCTTTATAATCGCCTTGATCTTTTTCGCTGGCTTTTTTTATGGCACGTTCTACATTATCCTTTGGCATATTTACAGCCTTGGCATTTTGTATGACTGCACGTAATCGAGAATTGCTCGCTGGGTCTGGCCCACCTTCCTTTACTGCCATAACAATATCTTTACCAATACGTGTAAAGGCTTTGCTCATGGCAGACCAACGTTTCATTTTTCGCGCTTTTCTAAATTCAAAAGCTCTTCCCATAATTATTTTATTATTTTGTCATTCCCTCGAAGGAGGGAATCTTTTCAACTTATTCTATAATTTTATTCACGCAAAAATAAAAAAAGTAAACAGATATTAACGCTCTTGGTGAAAATACCGCAAATTGTTACTCCTAACCGCTTACTGCTTACTCCCGACTGAATCCTGCAAACTGCCGACTGAATCCCGCCAACTACTCCTCAGGTTCTACAATAGTTTCAATAGCTTCGGCGAGTTTAAAATCTTTATCGGTAACACCATCAGCATCATGTGTGGATAGTGAAATTGACAGCACATTATAAACATTGCTCCAATTTGGATGATGATTTAACGCTTCACATTCAAAAGCTATTCTGCTCATAGCACTAAAACAATCCTTGAAGTTTTCAAACTCAAATTCTGCATGTATGGCATTATCAAAATAGTCCCAATCTGGAAATCGTAATAATCGTTTTTCTATGTCCTGCTCTGAAAGTTTATTCATTTTTAAGTGTTTTAGAATTAGCAATTTTTACTAAAATAATTAATTTTGAACTAGCATTCAAACTACAACTTCAATTCATTCAATAAAAACAGACTGTTTAACTGTAAATGTTTTGGGAGTTTGTTGAATTTTGGAAGTACCGCCAAATATCTATCATCATTTGTGGTATAAACGCGTTTGTAAATCGCTTTATTTTCTAATTCAAATGATGTAACAATATCCTTTATAAATTCATCATGATGTACTAAATCTGTACTTCCTAAATGGAAAATGCCATATTTATTTCTATTTATGATGTAATGAATTTGTTGCGTGAGTTTAGAATGTGTCGTCACATTCATTATTAAATTAGGAAACACTTCAATAGGTTCATTTTCTTTAATATTCTGAAGGATGTCATTAACTCTTGGAGATTGATTTCCAAAAACCATTGGTAGTCTTAAAATAGCGACTTGCCTCTTTGGCAAGCGCAACAACATGTTTTCAATTTTTATTTTGAAATGTCCATAAATACTGTTGCTTAAGGTTTTATCCTGTTCGTAACTTGGGTATTTACTGTATGCATCAAATACGTTAGCGGACGATAAAAACAATAATTTCACTTTATGAGCAAATATATATTCTGCTAAATGTTGATGGAGCAACACTTGTTTGGAAAAATCGCCTCTTAATGCCGAAATGATCAGTGTTGGTTTTACAATATCTAAAATTTCGTAAATATCATCGTCTTCAAAATTATAATGAAAGAAATGATGGTTCTTTTCTAACTGACCGTTAGAAGTGCTGTACGTTGAAAATGTTCTAAAATAGGAGCAGAGTTCCTTGTAAATAGCGCCGCCTAAAAAACCGCTACCTCCAAGTATCAAAATTCTATGTTTGCTCGCTATCGCCATCTTCTTTCTTCACTAAAGCAAATTCTATGATTCTTTATAAAAAGGCAATTTTACAACCGTTGCGGGAACTGCATTTTTACGAATTTGAATGTTGATTTTACTGCCAACTTCAGCAAAAATAGGAGGGACGTACCCCAAACCAATCCCTTTACTTAATGAAGGCGACATGGTGCCAGAAGTTACATTCCCGATTTTATTGCCGTTTCCATCTACGATATCATAGCCATGACGAGGAATGCCACGTTCGTCCAATTCAAAACCAACCAATTTCCGTTCCGGCCCGCGTTCTTTTTCAGCCTTTAAAGCTTCGGAATTTGTGAAGTCTTTCGTGAATTTAGTAATCCAACTTAAACCTGCTTCAATTGGGGAAGTGGTGTCATCAATATCATTTCCGTAGAGACAATAACCCATTTCTAAACGCAATGTATCACGAGCAGCCAACCCGATGGGTTTGATCCCGAAATCTGCGCCAGCTTCCAAAACCTTATCCCAAATTTGTTGTACTTCGGAATTTTTACAATAAATTTCAAAACCACCGCTACCGGTATAACCCGTAGCCGAAATAATGACATGTTCTATGCCTGCAAAATCACCCACAATAAAATTGTAAAATTCAATTGCCGCTAAATCATGACTGGTTAAAGATTGCATCGCTTCAACAGCTTTTGGCCCTTGAATGGCGAGTAGGGAATAGGCTTCACTTAAATCTCGTATGGTTGCTCCCACATCATTCTTGGACTGGATCCAATTCCAATCTTTTTGAATATTACTGGCGTTTACTACCAATAAATATGTGTCTTCTTTAATACGATAAATGATTAAATCGTCCACAATACCACCAGTATCATTAGGCAAACAGCTGTATTGGGCTTTACCAATCGTTAATTTTGAAGCGTCGTTACTAGATACGTTTTGAATGAGTTCCAAAGCATGTTCGCCATCAATTAAAAATTCCCCCATATGCGACACATCAAATACACCAACGGCTTTACGTACTGTTTCATGTTCTGCAGTAACGCCTTCATATTGTACAGGCATATTGTATCCAGCAAAAGGGACTAGTTTAGCACCAAGCGCTTCGTGGGTTTTTGTTAAGGCTGTGTTTTTCATTTAATTATTTTTAGCATTATTTAATTAAAATAGCTTCCGCATTTAGGAACACAAATGTATTGAAAATATATAGATTAGTTATTTTTGTACTTCTCTATAGTTTTATGCAAAACCCCAAATACTGAAAGGCTTTTTTTGTGGAAATTATCCTATATTGCAGTAATCAATCTATAAGAAGTGCAAGAATTTCTCATCAATTTAAAACGTTTAGGAAAAAAGAAAATTTACACCGAAACCATCACGGTAGAACATAAAATCAATGATTTAAAGGATTTAATTGTGGCTTGCGTTTCCAGTAAAGTAAAACAGTATAATTCCAAAAGGGAACACAACCACCTGCTTTCTTTTTTAACGCCTTCACAAATTCAAGAACAATCAGAAACGGGTAAAATAGGTTTTGGGGATATCGACAATTTTAAAATGGCAGATGAGGCAGAAAGTATAGAAACTGCACTTCAAGCCTATAAAGATGGTCTATTTTTAGTGTTTATAAATGATGATGAAATAACAGCCCTGGACGAAAAAATCACGCTTACCCAAGATACACCCATTACCTTTTTAAGAATGACATTTTTAACAGGTACCTATTGGTAAAAACCACATTTTAGTATGATTAAATTAGAAGAAGCCCAAGCCTTTATTGGTAGTAAAAAACCTTCAAAATTAAGAAAAAGTCATTTTGACGGTTTCAGTAAAAAATACAAGGTATTAGGACTGTTAATTACGCAACTTTCACAAAAAACGGAGCAAAGTTATTATTCCAACAATTTAAATGTAACACCTTATAAAGATTACTTTGGAAACGATTTATCCATTAATCCGTGGAAAAGTAAAGAAGGCTTAAAATTGGCAAAGTTACTTTTTGGAAATCATCAAGCTATTTATATTGCCGCTATTTGGGATTTAATTTTAAAATCGCCTTATCAAACTGATTATTCAAGACGTTCGTTCCGCAGTACATCTTCAGATGACTATACTGTAAACAGAATTTGTTATTTGCAAAATTTATACAAATCTGGCACTCAGGGTTTTTCGGGATTGACCATTTTAGAATTGGCGCAATATGATGTTTATGACGACTATTATTATAAGAATCATTCGTATGTATTTGCAGCAGCATTACATAACAAAACCCAATCTGAGGCACTTCATAATTTAATACAAGATATTTTTATAAGTGAAGATGACATTGGTGGTGTAACCCGAAGTTTGGTAAAAGGATTGTTACTGACCGAAAACCCCAAAAACTGGAAATTAGTAGAAGATTTATTATTGGCAGCCCAACGTCAAGAAGGCTTAAGACAAACCATTTTGGAAGCACTGGACGAAACTTCCATCGGTGCGCTCAATCATTTTATAAAAGTGATTTTAGAGCATAACTTAATGCGATTTAGTAGCGTGGTTAGGGCTGTAGATACTTGGTTTGGGTTTGGTTGGGAAGCGCCAAAAACGGCTACCATTAAAAGAGTTTTAGAATTAGGTTTGTCCTTTTTTGAAAACCCCGCCTTAACCAAAGATGCCTTATTAAGCAAGGATAATTTAGAGGTGTATGTGGCATTGTGGTTTTTAGGTTTAGAGGACGTTGATATGGCTAATCTGGAAGCTATTGGATTAATTAACAACGGCAGCAAAGAGAAGAAAATATTGGCCTGTATGTTTATTGCGCAAACAGGGAGAACCAATCATAAAGTTCTGGATTGGATCAATGCGAATTTTGGGAACGATTTAGAAGTCGATTTCTGGGTTTTACAGACAATTCCTGTAAACCCAATGTTGAGTGACAAATTATTCAACAACATAAAACACTACGGCGAAAGTCTTCCTGCTAAAGGAAAATCGGTTAAGGGCCAGGTGTTTTCATGGACAGCATACACCATAAAACCCAATTACTTTTTTGAGTATTTAGTGAATCATTCCAACAAAGACCAACGCCAATTATTAGCCCAAAATTTAAGTGCCATAACTTCTGATGAACGCAGTAATTTAATTAGGAAACTATTTCCAGATCATTATTCTTGGTCTTATTATAATTCAAATCAAAAGAAAAACCCGAAGATTAATTTAAGAACGTCACCTTGGAAAAGGGACGTCATCCATCAAGCGATTAAAGATAGAAATACGTCTGTGATGGCAACTGGAATCAGTTTGTTTGAATCTATAGATTTAAACGATGATGATATTTTAGTACTAGAAGATTTGCTCCAAAGAAAGCATAAGGATTTACGGGAAAATATCATCAAACTGATATTAAAGCAAACCGAAAATAGGGTGGAAGCCATCACTTCAAACCTTATTGCATCTCCAAAAATAGACCAACGATTGGCAGCTTTAGAAATCATGACTGTGCTGCATGAAAATGAGCGCATGGTGCCGTTTGTTGACGCTCAAATCAATTCGTATTCAGAGCGACCAAAACTATCCAAAAACGAACAGGTTTATATTGATAAATTTTCAAAAACAACCCAAACTTATAGTTTTGAAAATGGTTTTGGAGCTATAGATTATAATAATCTAGAGCCGTTGATAACACCTAAACTAATTTTTGGAGACGACAACAAATCGTTGCTTTCGAGTATTATTTCAAAATTAACACCCAAAACTAGCTTTCTTTTTAGTCATTTAATTGATAATGAAAAAACGGTAAATGCAATCAATGCGCTGATTCGTCTATTTGAAAAACATCAAAATCACGAATACGAAGCGCATTATCATAATGGGAATAAAGAGGTTGTTTTACTCTCAAGAAGCATCAATTATACCGATAAAAAAGCACATGACTTAGACGATGCCAGAGCGCAATTACAATTCCTTCCGTTAGCTGATGTCTGGATACATTGGTATGACACCTCAAAATTAAACGACTTCGAAATGTTGGCAGCCATCTATTACTGCGACAACTTTCCGTATTTATATAAAAGTGAAGCGTACGTTAATTTTATAAAACAATACGTCCCAAATTTTAAAGGATTGCGATTGGTAAAATCCAATAGATGGGATTCCGTGAATAAAAAAGTAGCGCGACTGCTGCAACTTATATTTAAAGGTTATGCAGATTACCCGACAATATTACAATTTAAGATTGATGTTTTAGAAGATGTAATTGCAAGAATTCCAGACGATTTAAAACGGAAAACCACTAAAGACCGTTGGAATCAAAAGGTCACACATTGGACGGATATTATAGAATATCAAGCTATAGATTTAAATTCGCTGTCCACAGAATTACATGAAATTCCGAATAACACCGCATTACTAAAGCGCTATTGGGATTTAAAAATGTATTTATTCGGGGCTAAATTAACCTATCCTAAACCACCTGCAAATATTTCTGAAATAGCAAAAACAGATATTAATACCTTAAAACCTAATTTTCCACCAGAGTGGATCACGGTTGCATTATACAAAGCAAATGCGATTAATGATGATGATTTTAAATATCAATTACTGGTAAATACAGGTTTATTGAACATTTTAGAAAAGACCAGATATTACAGAAATAATGAGATTAATATCGATGCCATTCCTTCGGATATTGCACATAAATTAAAGAAAAACTTGCTATCCGTAGAATTGGAAAGAGGCGATTTAGCGACTCAAGCTACACATTATATGAACCAAATTGGAAGTGTAGAAGGTATCAATTATCTCTTCGAATTACTAACAAGATTGGGTAAAGACACATTTCACAGAGGCTACTCATGGTATAATTTTGATTCTAAAAAAGAAGTGTTTAGCAGTTTAATTAAAAAGAGTATTCCGAAGGACACAGAAGAATTTCCAGATTTTTTATCAGAAGCCAAAAGGTCTAAAATCACTAAAAAACGATGGATTGAAACGGCTATTTATGCGCCACAATGGGCAAATTGGATTGGGGAATTTTTAGGCATAGAAAAACTGGAAGATGCCGTTTGGTGGTTTCATGCCCATGCATCAGACTATATGAATGCCGAAAAAGAAACGATAATTTCTAGGTATTCCAATATTGACAGAGCAGATTTTGCCAAAGGTGTTATAGATTTAGATTGGTTTAACGAGGTGTATCCTAATCTAGGAAAGCAGAATTGGAAAGTATTGCACGATGCTGCTAAATATATTTCTGATGGGAATGGACACCGACTAGTAAAATTGTATTCTTCCGTCATTCTTGGAGAGATTAAGATCCGAGAAACTTTAGCAAAAATAAATGATAAAAGAGATAAGGATTATGTGAAAGCTTTTGGCTTGATTCCTTTAAGTAAAGCCAACCGAAAAAAAGATCTACTAAATAGATACAATATGTTACAAGAGTTTTTGAGAGAAAGCAAACAATTTGGATCACAACGACAAGAGAGCGAAAAAAATGCCGTAGAAATAGCACTCGATAATTTGGCTCGAAACGCTGGATTTGATGATAGTATCCGATTTTCATGGGCAATGGAAGGGGAGGCGACCCAGCAAATTATGGAAAATGCCACCGTAGAAATTGATAATGTGGTTGTAGAATTATTTGTAAACGAACAAGGGAAAGCTGATGTAAAGGTTACAAAAGATGGGAAATCCCAAAAGTCGATTCCTGCAAAATTCAGAAAGGATAAAAGCATACAAGCACTTCAGAAAAACAAAGCTTACCTAAGAAAACAATATTCCAGAACACGTATTTCTTTAGAAAATGCCATGTTACGGGAAGAAGTGTTTAGCAAGGAAGAACTGAAAAACATCTTGATTCATCCTGTTGTAAAAGCGATGTTAACCAAATTGGTATTGTTTAATAAAACGCAGCATAGTTTTGGTTTTTATAAGAATGACAAGCTTGAAGATAACGATGGAAAGGTAATTTCAATATTGAAAAACGATAAACTCATCATTGCACATCCATCACATTTATACCAAAGTGTGGTTTGGGATTTATACCAAAAACATGCTTTTGACACGAAGTTGGTACAGCCTTTTAAACAGATCTTTAGAGAACTATATGTGATTACAAAAGACGAAATTGAAAGCAAATTAAAATCCGAACGCTATCAAGGGCATCAAATTCAACCTCAAAAAACGGTAGCCTTATTGCGAACTAGAGGTTGGACAGTAAACCATGAAGAAGGTTTGCAAAAAGTATATCATAAAAAAGGATTTATAGCCTCAATTTATGCGATGGCAGATTGGTTTTCTCCAGCCGAGATAGAAGCACCAACATTAGAACATGTTGCGTTTCATTCTAGAAATAACTACCAACCAGTAGCTTTAACCGATATTGATGCGGTTACGTTTAGTGAAGTAATGCGCGATTTAGATTTGGTGGTAAGCGTTGCGCATGTGGGCGGTGTAGATCCAGAAGCAAGTCATTCTACCATGCAAATGCGAGGGGCGTTAGCAAGAGAAACGGCTAGATTATTTAAAGCGAGTAATATTACTGTAAAAGAAAGACATATTTTAATTAAAGGCACGTTGGCAGATTACAGCATTCATTTAGGAAGCGGGATTGTGAGCAAAACAGGATTACAATTGTCTATAATTCCCGTGCATAGTCAACATCGTGGCCGTTTGTTTTTACCTTTTATTGATGACGATCCTAAAACTGCTGAAATTATTTCTAAGATGAAATTATTATCAGAGGATCATAAGATTAAAGATCCGACTATTTTGGCACAGATACAGAGGGCTTAGGTTTTTTTAGGTTTGATTTTGAATGCTAGGGAATTGGTGTTGGAATATTCTATTTTACATAATATAAATTATAGTACATTTATAGCAAATTAACGTATGCTTGCATTTTACATAATTGCAGATGTCATAACACGCTAGTGTTTTATATCGATAGCAATTATGTAAAAGTTAATTTGCGCCAATCCAATCCTAAAACAAACTGTAGCTATAATTTCATACTATGTAAAATATCCTAGAATAATCCGTTGTTATCAGAATATTTAGAACGTGGGTGTTGAAACATTCGTCTTTGGGCTTTTTAATTAAATTAAGCATTCGCTATAATTTGGATATTCTGTATAATCATCCAGAAATTTTCAAATACGAGCGTATTCGCAAGGTTAATATTTTTTTAGAGGAGCTCATGAATGCGAAAAGCATTTCTCAAGAAACTTAACGTCTGCACATGTGTACTATAATTTGCCGTTATGTAAAATTGCCGCTGCCAATCGCTCGATTGCTTTTTAAAAATTTAAATGTTTCAATAACATTTATTTTTAAACACAATTTACCGCCGCTTGCCAACGCCAAAAAAAAGCTAGTTTTTAGGTGTTATTGAAATTTTAGCGTAATTGAATAATTGTGCTCCATATTTTTTTCTACGTGATTATCGTAAAGTTGCCACAAGAGTATAAAATTTTCCCTTGCTAAAAAATCCTTGCTTGAAAATTTCTATACACTTGTTCTATTAAGAATTTCAATTTAACTTTTTTAAAATCCTATTTTACATAATATTTATAGATGTATTTAAAGTTTGTCAAGCATATTGTTTAAAGCATACTTTTCTAATTTCTCTATAGTTGTACTTGATATTTTAATTTCCCAATTAGACAAACTAGGCATTAAGCTAACGTCATTATTTATAAAGAAGTTATTATTGGAATCTTGTAATTGTTTAGATGGAATTACATAAACAACTCTTGGTTTTTTTTCTATGATTAAAACCAAAGCGATAAACAAGTTATCGTTTAGTGCTCCTAACTCTTGCTTTAAAATTTTAATACTTTGTAATATGATATCTAAATCTAGAGGCTGTAAGTATATTTGCTTATACCCAATCAAAAAATCAACTCCTTCTCTCCCACTTTCCTTTTGTGAAACTTTAATTTGAGCCTTTTTAAGCTCTGATTTCATAAATTCTAATGCGTTTTCATTAACACTATTCATAGATAACAAGATACATTTTTAAGTTTTATTATCTTTTTTTCTTGATAAAAAAAGAAACAAAAAAATCATGACTGCATAAACTTTTGGAAACAATTACGGCTCGTTACGCTATGTTTTAGGAAACATTGTAACTTATTAAGATTGCTTTGAAATCTCTTGTATATTTTCAACTCTTAAGAAACTGTATTACTAGACCCCTAAAATATGTACGCTTCACTCACCTATTGTTTTACCAAAATTTTATGAGGTCGAGGTATACATTAAGATTCTATTTTACACAATTAACTCAATCCACTTTGATATAATAAGTCTCTATATAATTCCCCTATTCCAGAAGAACCAGGAACATATTTTTCTTTATTAAAATCATTTTCTTCTAAGGATATTTTATCAAAAATAGTTTTAAATTCTTCTTTTGTTATCACGTCTCCGATTCTTTCGAAACTTAAATACACATCTTTAAAAAACCTCATTAAAGCTACAAAACCTGTAGTTCTATTTAATATCATATTTGGCGTTTGATTTCTCCAAGCATTTGGCCATTTTTTATCTACTACATAAAAATAATTATAAATTAGTTGTGCAATTTTTATATCTTTTTCATCTAGTATAAACATATTGCGCAAGAAGAGTTTTTGCAAATCTTTCCCTTCTATTAAATCCAATTTTTTGGAAGAATTCTCTTTATTTCTTTTATAAAAATCTCTATCAGATTGTGGATCGGAAGAAATGTATTTTATAATACTTTTTGCAAAAGTATCTTGTGTTATAGTTTCTGTCTCTTTCCTATTTGCAGTACCTAAAATCTTAATCTTCCTATAAAAAGGACTATCTTCTTTTTTACTTAATGCTCTTGCAATATTATGAGCTGTCTTTTGTGGGCTTCTACTTTTTGCAAAAGCAAATAGATCTTGAACTAAAGAATTACTTACATTTTTTTGTTCTTTATTAATTGTTGCAAAAACTATTGCTTGATCTTCAATTTCCATATCTATATAAATAGAAACAATAACTTGAAATTCTTCTCCTGGTTTAGTAAAATGTCTTAAGCCTGCTATTCTATGCTGACCATCTAAAACTTTTGCTACATCATCTTTATTAGTAATAGTCATTGTTTTAGTTTCTTTGTCATAATCTGCGTGTTCCGATGAAATTGAAATAATAATACTATTTGGAAAAGTTGCATCAACAAGGTTTACATACTTGCCAATATCTTTTTCTCTTTTTGTATTTAATTGTCTTTGTATTCCTATATAATCCTCGACTTCTCTATTATCTATACCTAATTCAAGTCTTCTAACATCTGCGTACGAAATATATTCTAAATCATCATGATCCATTACACCAATGTAGATAACTCCTATTGGCTGTTCAGCTTCAAGACACTTAAACTTAATTGGTTCTCTTCCTATTACTTCCATCTTTTTAGTTTATACCGTTAATAATAGTTTCTTGTTCGTCTTTTCTCTTTTCAACTACATTAGGGGAATTTCTATTAGCTACTAATTGAGAATGAAAAAATATTGGAACTGCGCATAATATTGCAATAATTGAAGCCCACTTAATAAAAATGTTTATTTGAGGATCTGGATTTGATGATAACGAAGCATATAAAAATGAGACGATTACAATTAAAATTAAAGATATTATACTAAAGAAAGAATTAATATCTGATGTTTTAATTTTATTATTATGGTATATTAAGTATGCTGATGATATGAGGGAAACACTATATAAATAAAACTCTCCATTTTCATAAAATCTGCTCCAATCTGTCCACTTACCTATTGAAATGGTAAATAATAATCCTCCCCAAAATGGGAGAAGATTAAAGAAAATACTAAATGTAGAATTCAGCATTGAAACTTTTTGAAAATCTTTTAATTTAAAAAAATGATACCATTTTTTTTCTTTTTGATTATTTTCTTCCATTTATTTAATACAATTAGTAAATATATATTCAGAGTACTTGCCTCTTTTTGCATTTGTACCACCTATTAAACTTGCTCTTTTTAACTTTAAAATTTTATCTTCTTTGTTGAAAATTTCTTTAACTTTTTTATGAGCTGCATTTGTCAATATATAATAAGCATCTATACTTTTAATTTTATCTATCATTTCCGATAATTCATACTGATTTTCTAAAGAAAATAATTTTTGATTATACTTAAAAAAACCATTATTGTTGTGTGTGATCGTATAAGGTGGATCAAGGAAAACAAGATCTCCTTTTTCTATATTTTTAAGAGTATTATTAAAATCCCCTTTTGTAAATACTGTATTATTCAGAGCATTACTTACAACTCTCAAGTTTTCAGGTTCAAAAAAATCTTTTTTTCTAAAACCAAAAGGCACATTATATTCTCCCTTTAGATTTACTCGATATATTCCATTAAATGAAGTTTGATTTAAAAAAATGAATCGTGCAGCTTTTTTAGAGTCTTTCCTCAATTTTTTTGATCTTATATCATAATAAAAATCTTTATTATTCTTAAACACCTTTAAATCTTCGATAACAGCTTCTACATCTTCCTTAATACAAGAATATGTATCGATTAATTCTTCATTCAAATCATTTAAATATGAAACACCATAAGGCTTTAAATAAAAAAATACTGCTCCTCCACCTAAAAAAGGCTCATGATAATTATTAAATCCAGTTTTAGGCAAAAACTTTTCTATATCTTTTAATAGCCATTTTTTTCCACCAGCCCATCTTAAGAAAGGCTTAGCATCTTTAATTATTTGATTTCTATCTTCAATCTTTAATTCAGACATATAATTCTTTATCATATCAAATATAGTCATATGAAAAAAAATGACACAATTAAGTATCATTAATCATTATGAATTTTAAATAATATCTCTTAGTTTTAAAGTGGCAAATTCCTTAACTCATAGAATTTATAATTATTTAAAATTGAAATCATCTAAAAACTTACGTTTCCTGTAATAAAAAAATTAGGCTCACTTGTTTGATTTCCTTGTTTACTCCAATCTACACCAATTGATAGAGAAGATGGATTATTAAATTTTCTTAATGCCGTAGTTTTTGGATCTTTATCTTCTCGTCTTTGACCAAAAATAGGTTTACTTGCAAAACCTAATGCCATGCCAACGTTCCACATTGGTTTATCAAAAGAAAAAAATTCAGTAGAAACATATGGTACTGGAAATATATAAGCAAATTTTTCTAATTTGTAATCAAATAAAATTGGTAAAGACAATGCTAATTCAGCAGTTTGAACTCCATTATCTAGCATTCCATATTTGCCATCAAAAGATTTAACTGCAAAAACATTTCCATCTGTTATTACATCATTATCTATTTCAGCAAAGCTTATTAAATCGCTTGAATTGTAAGCTAAAGGATTATATGAACCATTTAGCGAAAAGACAATTGTAGTGCCATGAGAATAGTCGTTATTTACTTTTTTAAAACGAAAACAATAATGATTCCATCCAAATTTTAATTCCAGTTTACCAGGAGTTTCTTTAGTTGTTATTTGTGTACTTGGATCATAGAGGTTAAACTTATCATAACTATATTGTATTGAAGCAATAAAAGTCTCATATTGAAATGGTTTTTGATTTTTTAATATGTAAATATCATCAAAAGACCATCTTGCACTTAATCCAATTAATAATCCATTATTCTCTTTAAAATCAAATTCATCAATATCAATGAATTTTTTTGAGTTTGTTATACCGGCTTTAGCAAATAATGAAAATTTCTTTTTTGCTGAATTTTGGTCACTATATCTTGTGCTAAAGTTTCCTTCATTACCATATAGTTTTATTTCAATTGAAGTTTCTCCTCCTGAAAAATTTATTGTTTTAGTTTCTGCATTATAAATTCTTCCAACTTCGTTTTGTTGACTGTTCTTGAATTGTGCACTAATTGTCAGAGTTGGAATAAATAGGCAAAAAAAAGTTAAACTAATAAATGCATGATTGTTCATAATAGTATTGTTTGATTAGATAAAAAATATAGCTAAATAAATAACTAAAATTCACCCAACTATGGGTAATTATTAAAATTTAATCTATTATGTTTTAGGAAGAATTTAATCACTAATTTAAAGTGATAACGCAAATATATTAAAAATTTAGAAAGAAATTAAATACAAAAGCAAAATAATAAAAATAAAATTCATTAATCCACTCCACACACATTCCACTACTCTCCTATCGTCGTTTCGTAAAAAGCGTGTTCCATTAACATTGTAGAGAAAATTCTTAGAAGAAAAAAATAAGAAAAGTAGTTGTTTAAACTTCGCTTTTGCCAAAACAAAGTTACATAACGCGGACCATTATAGTACAAATGTTATCATTGGTATTTTATGAGAGAAGTCCATTTGATAGCTATAATGTAGTATTATGTAAAATACCCCAGAAGCATTCGTTTTCATAAATATAATTGGAACTTGAGTCATTAAACTAATAAGCGGTTTGCTTCGCAGAGTTTTTTAAAACATTTGTATCTATAATTAGCCGTTATGTAAAATAGCCGCTGCTCCCGAAGTTTCGGGACTCGATTGCTTTTTAAAATCAAATTGCTCCGGCAATTTATTTTACACACAATTATCCATCGCTTGCCAACGCCAAAATAAAAGCTAACCTTTTTGCTAAATGTACGTCATAAAAAATTTTAAGCGATTCTCGTAAACTTGCCACAAGAGCATAAATTTTATGAAATCGAGTTTTTACGAGATTCACGAACTCCTTTAAAATTTTTGCAAATAATTAAATTAGTGAGTAAAAATAAAATTCTATGCACTTGTTATATTTAGTACCTCAAATAATCTTCTTTTTCATCTTTCATTATTAGTATTTTAAAGAATTGATACTAAATCAATTCTTTAAAATAGTGTCTTGAAACACTATTTAGCGAAAGCTAAATACCTAAAACAAAAAATCAAGGCTGCATATAATTTTGAAACAATTGACGGTTCATTCGCTATATTTTAGGAAATATTGTAACTCGTTAACATTGCTTTGAAATCCTTTGTATAACTGAAACTCTTGTGAAACTGTATTATTAAACCCCTAAAATATGCACGCTAATTTCTCCAATCTCCTATTGTTTTGACCAAAATTTTATGAGGCCAAGTTTAAAATTGAGATTCTATTTTACATAATTGGATAAAACATATAAATGTAAATTTCAACTAATATCTCTATTTTTTAATTATTAGAAAATTTAAAGGGAAAGTATAAATTTACGAAATATTATAGGAATTTATGCAAGAAAAACCACAAACAATTGCGGCTTTATTAATTTACAATCATCCCACACACATTATGCTTCCCCTACTACGTCGTCCCATAAAAAGTGTTCTATTTAACTTTGTAGAAGAAACTTTTATCCAAAATTTTACAGGAAAATCTAGTCACAGTACACGAACTATTTATTTTCATTTTGTAGTGAGGGTTTCCCAAATACAAGTCTTGAGATATTTTCTATTAATTGATTTAATTCGGAACTATTGCACCTAGCATTTTTGATAAAAAAATGACAGTTCCAATAAAATTTATCAGCATCTTTTTCAAGTGTCCAAAAACTTCTGGTTTGCTCAAATTTATCAGCATATTTTTGTGGAATTTTTATTTCTTTTCTATAATAAAAATATGGATCAGCAAAATCTACTGATAGAGGATCAGATGAATATATTCTTTCAGAGTAAATAGAGTTTAAATAGGCTCCTGATTTAGAAAAAGACTTGCCACAACTTTCATAATAACTAATTAAAAATTCATACAAAAATCTATCAACATCACTTTTAAGAATCTTACCAAAATTTCCGTTAAAACAATTTTTTAAAACCTGCCCATCTTTACCAGAATAAGTTTTTTGCCAAAATGAATCTGGATAAAATAGAAAACCAGATTTTGATTTCTGAGCTTTAATCTTACTTCTAGCAATAGCTTTTTCTTTTTCTTCTTCCGCCGTATCCAAATCTTTATTAAACTTAGATGAGCTAATTAATTTTCTACCGTTTTTTATAGCTTGACTTACAGAATTATTTACTTTCCATTCATTTAGTTTTATTAATCTCCATGGTTCATCACCATTCATTCCTCGTGTCATATCTGTTTCAATGATAGCTTCTTCAGGGTCATCTTTATGCAATTTAGGATTTCGCTCAAATCTAGCATCCTTTACATAATGGTAAACATTACAATAACCACCATATAGCTTCCGTTTCTTCTTAGAAATTATGTCTATTAAATTTAAGCTAAAAGTGTTTTCTTTATTATAATCTAAAAACAAATACCTTTGATTAATGTATTTTAAATCTAAAATTTGGTCATCATACCCTATGTTGTGAATAACTACTATTGATGCAGTTATACCTTCTTTAACTATAAAATAATCACTTTCTTTGGTAGAAGTTAAATGCAAAGGGTTTAGAAATCCTCTGTCAATAATGTTTATTTTAAGATATTTTTTTGAAAACGTTTTGTTTTGAGATAGTGCTTGAAAAGATAATAATACAATTGAAAAAGCTAAAACAAGTTTTATCATAATAGTAATTCATTTTAATTATACAAATTTGTTTCATTATTATTGTTAAAAAACAATTGAACAATTTAGAAAAAATCCTTCAAACACAAAAGCTTTAGTTATTATTATTATATACAAATATAATCTCATTCCACACACATTCCACTACTCTCCTATCGTCGTTCCGTAAAAAGCGTGTACCATTAACATTTTAGAATAAATTTTTTCAAGAAACTGTAGTAACAACTTTCGCTTTTAACCAAAGCTCAAGTTATCCCGAATAAATTTAGGGACAGGCTATAACGCAGTACATTATAATTCAAAAAAGAATGATAATCAGACGTTATATAAAATGTCTTTGTAACACCAAAAAAGTTGGTTTTATTGTTATCATACAGAAAGAAAATCTATAACTATAAATTGTTTTCATAATCCATACTTTGATTCAGTACACGAACAATCAAAATATCAATATCTGTAGCCATATAAAAAATAGTATGAGATTTATAAGAAAACCTTTTTAATGAGAATACAAATTCTGAGGCATCGCGGCCAAGACTGCTATTCTCTGATAACACTTGAAAGATATCGTGTATTCCAAATAAATATTCTTGCGCCTGTTTTAATCCAAACCTTTCAATTCCATATTCGTACATTTTTGTAAGATCACTTTCGGCCTTTCCAGATACTTTATAAACGCCCATCTGCCCGCATACGTTCTTCAACTTCTTTCATAATATCTGGAACGGATTTATGGCTAATGCCGCTTTCCATACCTTCTGTTATGGCTGCTTTTAGTGCGGAAAATTTAGCATTTTTTGCCTGATCCTGTCTTACTAAATCACGAATATATTCACTATCATTAGTAAATTCACCAATTGTAATTCGTGATTTAATCCATTTATCTTGTTTTTCAGTAAATGTTATTGTTTTTCTAATTGTAGACATCTGTTTACGGCTTAAATAATCATACTATTGGTGCAATTTAATGCATTTGATTGAATATTAAAAAAAAATAGAGTTCTAATTTCATGTATTTAGTAACTATTCCCATTCCATACACATTTCCACTTCGCTCCTATCGTCGTTTCGCAAAAAGAGTGTTCCCTTAACATGTTTGAAGAAACTTTTGGAATAATTTTTTTTCTTTTTCAAGAAACTGATAGTAACAACTTTCGCTTTTAACCAAATCGACTTTAGGAGATTCACGATTTCATTAATATAAAAAATAACCAATGTGTAAAGCTCAAGTTAAATAACGCGGTTCATTATAGTACGCATTTAATATTGAATTATCCTGATGATGATTCCATATTAAAACTACTTATTTACCACCACCAAGCTCCTTATCCCTAGTAAAAGGTACAAATCGGACAGGTATTAATTTTTTCTTGGTAATCTTATTTTTCTTTTTTGTAACCAATACCAAATGGCTCACGTAATTATGTGGTCCTACAGGTATGATCATCCTTCCGCCAATCTTCAATTGGTCTATTAAGGGTTGGGGAATGCTGTCGGCACCTGCTGTGACAATAATAGCATCAAAAGGCGCTTTGGCCGGCCAGCCGTGGTAACCATCGCCCCATTTTACATTCACATTGGTATAACCTAACTCTTGTAATCGGTCTTTGGCTTTAAAGGCCAAGTTTTTTACAATTTCGATGGTATATACTGAGTCTATAATTTTTGCCAGAATAGCTGCTTGATATCCGGAACCTGTGCCTATTTCCAATACCTTATCGGTTTTTTTTAATTGCAGAGCCTCAGTCATAAAGGCTACAATATACGGTTGGGAAATGGTTTGACCATCACCTATAGGTAACGGACGATCTTTATAGGCATATGGCTTCATGCTCTCGGGAACAAAAAGATGCCGAGGAACGGTTTGCATTGCCATAAGCGTTGCAGCATCTTTTATACCTCTAACCTTTAGCTGCGTTTTTACCATGTGCTCCCTTTTGGTCGTGTAATCCTTCTGGCCAAAGCCAATCATAAAGACAATACATGCCATGGCAGTCATAATATTTTTCACTTCTCAAATGTGTTTTTGTTGCTGTACCAACGAATTAAATGTTTAAATATTCTAAATTAAATTATAATGGAGACTTTAACAATGACTTATATCATTATATATAAGTTTGATATTATTTCTAAAAAAAGACACCTTGTCTCGGCAGGCAGTTATTATGCTTCCCTTCTGTGGTTCGACTGCGTTCAGCACAGGCGAGTTGGATAAGGAGTTCATGAACCCTCCCTAAATAGGGCGGTTTTAATGACAATCAGCAAAACGATAACTTTTAAATCTTCATTTTTGCTATTTCAATACATTTCATCCACAAGATACTTCTTCTGGATTATTCTCTTTAGTGATGACATTTTGATACACCTTCGATGTCCTTATAAAACCATAAAACATTTTATTATGAAACAGTTATTTTTCTTACTTTTCTTTAGTCTTATTTTTGTGTCTTGCTCCTCTAGTGAAGACAATAATGATGACATGGACAACATGTTACAAGGGCACTATTCCTTGCGCATAAACGGTGATGGCTTTAATGATGAATTGTTCATATTCGATAGAGATACTATTGAATTTGGGAATTTAGGGATTAAGCACATTTGTAGTGATAATAGCAGTAATAGTTTATTTTTTGCCATTCCTTCTGCAGATAAAGACAGCCAATATACTATCGTGCCTTTTGCAAGCAATACAACAAGTACATCTAGTGTTATTCTTTCTGGAAATGGCGTTTACCTTTCGGAAGATGGAAACATTTTTATTGATGAAATTATTACTGATGGCAATTGTTTTACGTATAAAGGAAGTCTAAATATAAACTATAGACGTCAGGATAATAAACCAGGTACAATTAATATACAGGGTAGTTTTGAAGTGCCAGTAGCTTCTATTTGTGATTAAAAATTAATTACTTTAAATTAAAGGAAATCATATGGAGTCATTCCGCGCACCATGCCTACACAAGGCTTCGGAAGGCAGGCATTATGATTCCCTTATTTCTTGAATATATAGAAAAGCAGTTCAGAACGAACTGCTTTTAAAATTACTAATCTTCTAAATACCCAAATTTACCCGTATTAAAATCTTGAAAGGCTTCAATGAGTTCTTCTTGGGTATTCATTACAAATGGGCCGTGGGCAGCAATGGGCTCGTTAATAGGCTCGCCACTCAACACTAAAATTACGGTATCATTTAATGCTTCAACCGTAAAAGAAGCACCATCGTTACTAAACATTACAAAATGATCTTGTGGAGCATTGGTATCTCCATTCACTTTGGCATCACCTTCCACCATCAACATGGCAGTTGTGTAGTTTTCAGGAAACGCAAATTGGGTTTTAGCACCTTTTTTCAATTTCACATTATACATATGTATTGGTGAAAATGTAGATGCTGTCCCTTTCTGTCCATGAAACTCACCTGCAATAACTTCAACTTCACCTTCAGCATTTGGTAGTGCAACTTTTGTAATATCAGCATTTGCAATAGCTTGGTATTTTGGTGCGCTCATTTTATCCTTTGCAGGTAAGTTTACCCACAGTTGTACCATTTGGAATTCGCCACCAGTTTTACTCCATTCGGTTTCATGGAACTCTTTGTGCAACACACCCGAAGCGGCTGTCATCCATTGCACATCGCCTTCGCCAATGATACCACCTCCACCAGAACTGTCATCATGTTCTACACGCCCTTTATAGGCTATGGTTACCGTTTCAAAACCTCTGTGGGGATGGACGCCAACACCTTTTGGTTTATCGGTTGCCGGGAAATTAAATTTCGAATTGTAATCCATCATAATAAATGGATCCATGCGTTTCATTGTTGATGTTCCAGGAATAAAGTTATGCACTCTAAAGCCATCTCCCACAAAATGTGGCGTCCCTGGTTTCGTTACTTTTTCTATTGTTCTTGTTTTCATAATATTATCTTTTATTATACTTATTAGAATAATGAGGTTTCGATTTTAGCCTGTCTTGAGCACAGACGTAGGCTCAACCAGACATTATTCTTTTCTATTATTAATTAATTTGAATTGATACTGTTCGCTAATTTTATTTCAAACGAATTGTCTAAATAATGACTTGCATTACCTGGTTTGTTTTTTGACCAATAGGCTGATTTAACTGTTTCCTCTAAAGTTGAATCATCGGTATATTCAACCAAAATCTGATTATCAAATAATACAGACGCTAATCGGTATAATTTTAGTTTATCAGATTCAGCTATTTCGGTAGAAATTGCTACAACTTTGTACGGTCTTTCTTGTAATTTTTCGATAGCGATTTCGACATTACTTACTGTTGAAACCTTCCAATTTAAAATTCTTGGCACTTTAGTACTATTTGTAAGCACTAACACTTCTAAATGTCTCATAATGTATTCCTTTCTTTCAATTACTGCTAAATTACAGCAACTAAAAAAGGCATGCATTGACCTATGGTAAGATGTGCAATTCTGGTTTTTTAACTAATAAGATTTGAAGTTCTCTCTTGACAAAGCTTTACGCACGCGGCTTAAGCTTTCTGGTGTAACACCTAAATATGAAGCGATCATCCATTGTGGTACACGTAGCATAATATCTGGATGCATACTCACAAATTCTAAATAACGCACTCGTGCAGATGCACCCAATAATAAACTGATACGCCTGTACAGATGGCGAATATGATTCTGCAACAGGATTTCGTTTTGTTTCCGAAAATTTGGGTTGACTTTCGCGACCTCATTAACAAAATGTTCGTCAAGCATAACGGTTAATGTATCTTCAACCGCATCAATATAATAGGTAGAGGGTTCTTGAAAAAAGACACTTCCACGATCACTAACAATCCATTTTTCGGTAGCAAATTGTAAGATGTTTTCTTTACCTTCTTCATTTAATGAATAAAAGCGCAGCACACCTTGTTCCACAAAAAAGGAATGTGAACAGATAGCGCCTTGCTGTAACAGGAATTCGTTTTTTTTAACTTTTTTTGTTTTAATAAAAGGCACTATTTGAGCAAACTCTTCTTCAGATAATCCGCCTTTATCGATGAGGTGCTTTTTAAAATTGGGTAAAATCATGATTTATATATAAACAGAATCTAAAATTTTCATTGTTTTTTCCTCATGGCTTTCATCTCTTTAAACAACTCCTTAAACAACCCACGAGCAATCAATAATTTCATGATTTCATTGGTGCCTGCATAAATTCTGGCTACGCGATTATCAGCATACATACGGGCAATTGGGTAATCCCACATATAACCATAACCTCCAAAAAGTTGCAAACATTCATCTACTACTTTACTGTGCATTTCCGTTGCGGAATATTTTGCTATTGAGGCACTTTCGGCAGTAAGTTGATGGGTTGATAATAATTGTGTACAGCGGTCTAAAAAAGCTTGATGTACTTGTAATTGTGAAGCACATTCCGCCAATTTAAATTGTGTGTTTTGAAAATTGGCAATGGGTTGCTTAAAAGCGGTTCTTGTAGAGGTATATGCTATGGTTTTTTCGATGGCGCCTTCTGCCCCACCAATAGCATTAAGCGCAACTGTTAAACGCTCTCTGGCCAATTCGGTCATCATAATTTTAAAACCCAATCCTTCTTGTCCCAATAAATTTTCTTTCGGCACTTTTACATTATCAAAAAACAATTCGCAAGTATCTTGGGCTTTCATACCTATTTTATGGAAAGGGATGCCTTTTTCAAAACCTTCAGAATTGCTTTCCATAATCAATAAAGACACGCCTTCTTTTTCTGTTCCAAGATTGGTTTTTACGGCTACGATGGACATATCGCTCATATACCCATTCGTGATGAAGGTTTTTTGTCCGTTTACCAAATAATGATCGCCTTTGTCTATTGCGGATGTTTTAATAGCTTTAAGATCGCTACCACAGTTAGGCTCTGTCATTCCCAAAGATGTAATGAATTTGCCCGTGGCCATTTGAGGGAGATATTTTTGCTTTTGTACTTCGGTGCCATACTTTAATAGGTATGGCGCAACAATATCTGAGTGTAATGAAAAACCTGGTCCGGTTATGCCTTCTTTTCCTAATTCTTCAATAAATAAAGCACTAAAACTGAAATCTAAACCGCTTCCTCCATATTGTTCTGGCATATCGATACATAGCAAACCCAATTCTCCGGCACGTTCCCAAATGTCTCGCGACACCATCCCATTTTTTTCCCATGTTTCTATATGATCTAAAATTTCATTCTTAATGAAATCCTGAATCATTTGTTGCATCATTTTATGTTCTTCTGATGCGTATATTTCGCGTTCTATTAAAACATTTTGTAACATAAAGCTCCATCTTTTGATGTATTTCTGATAGTAGAAATATATTTTGATTAAAGTTAAGACATTAAAAGAAACTTGAGGCTTAGTTATTGTTCCAATTTAAAAAAGACCTCACAAAATGTTCTTTTTTTCGAGAGGATACCGGGATTTTCTTTCCGTTTTTTAAATAAATAATTCCTGATTTTTCATATTTATCTATAAACTTTAAGTTAACCATAAACGATTGATGCGGACGAATAAAGTTAGCGTCTGTAAGGCGTTCTTCAAATTCCTTTAGGGTTTTTGAGACCATGTATTTTTTGTTGTCGCTACAGTAAAATGTGGTATATCCTTTATCAGACTCACAATACAGTAATTCGTTTAAATCGATGACCTGAAAGCTATCGTGGAGGGATAATATAAGTTTGGAATCCTCGTTGCCCAAAACGTCTTTTACGGTCTTGATCTGTTGCTTTTGTATTGCAACGGGCAAGCTGTTAACTTTCTGCAAAGCCACTTTCAAATCTTCTACATCTACAGGTTTTAAAATATAATCCACTGCACCAATTTTTAGAGCTTTTAAGGCATGCTCCTCATAAGCTGTGATGAATATAATTTTAAATGCCAGGTGTTCTGTTTGCTCCAAAAAATCAAAAGCAGTTCCATCCAAAAGATTAATGTCCAAAAAAATCAAATCTGGTTTGCAGGCATTAGCAACTATAACGGCATTTTTTACTGAAGCGCACTCCCCTATTACTTCTACTTGAGAATCTATTAATGCTAACAAATTGAGAAGCCCTTTTCTAATGTATGCCTTATCTTCTATAATGAGTGTCTTCATTATGCTACGATTATTTTATGGGGAATTACCAACGTTACCATAGTGCCTTGTTTGTTGTATTGTTTTCTGTCTTCAATAGTTATGGAACTTTTCATGTTAAATTCTTTTGATAGCATTTTTAAACGTTCGGAAGTAATCGTGGTTGCCAACGATTTTTTATGTTGATTTTTAGTTTCCTTTTGTGCATCAACTCCAATCCCGTTATCGGTAATCGTACAGATTAATTGTTTGTTTGAATACGTTAAACGAACGTCAATTTTTCTATTTTCTGATTGATTTATAAACGCGTGCTCAATAGCATTTTCTACAAACGGCTGAATGAGCATGGGCGGAATTTCAAATATAGGAACATCAATTGTATCCTCAACCAAAACAGTATATTGATAGGCTTCATTTTCCAAATTTTGAAGGGTGAGATAATTTTGGATGGCTTTTAATTCTTGGGATAATGACACCATTTTATCTCTTGAATTCTCTAAAGTAATCCGTAATAGTTTTGAAAATTTAGAGAGATAGAATATCGATTTTTTGTCTTCTTTATTTAAGATCATACCCTGTAAAACAGATAATGAGTTGAATATAAAATGTGGGGTCATTTGAGAGCGCAACAACCTTTGCTCTGTTACAATATTTTCGTTTTTCGCTTTGATATTTCTATATTTTTGATAGAAAATAATTGCCCCTAAAAGTATTGAAACCAAAAGAACACCAATAATAGCCCACAAATAATTCCGTTGTGATTTCTCTAAATCTTGAGAAGTCGTTTGTACTGTTTTTGTAAGTTTTAATTCTCTAATACTGGCAGAGTCCAATTGCTGTTTGTATTTGTACTCATATTCTAATTGGGTAATTTTTTGAACGTTTTCTTTATTAAAAAGGCTATCGTTCAATATTTTGAATTGCTGGTGACTCTCGAGTGCATCCTTGTAATTGCCTTTTGCTTTATAAATCTTGGAAAGAATTTCTGAAGCGTCTTTTTGACAATTCAAAAAACCAGATGTTTTGGAAATTTCCTTTGCTTTTAGCGCATTGCCCAGAGCATATTTATAATCTTTTTGGTTCGCATATGTTCTTGCCAGCCCAATATAGGCTTCACATAATGTCTGCTTGTTTTCAATTTCTATACTTACGTTCTTGGCATACGTAAAGTATTTATTTGCGGCACTATAATCATTTAATGCCAAATAAACCTCGCCTGTGTTAATGAGAATATAAGGAGTTTCGGTTTTTGTGCCAACTTCTTTACATATGCGCAACGCATCAACATAATGGTCAAGAGCTCTTGTGTAATCACCATCCTCTTCATGTATGATACCTATATCATTAAGTGTTGAAGCAATTCCTCTTTTGTTATCAATCCGCTTGTCCATTTCTAAGGCCTTTTCATAGTACTTCATTGCCTTATCATAGTGCTTCTGGGTCTTATATACTCTCCCTATGTTGGCCAAGTGGTTGGCAATACCTAAACTATCTCCAAGCTTTTCATCGATGTACAAAGATTCTTTAAAGTGCTCTAGGGCAAGTGGGTAATTGCCCTGATTCAAATACACAGTACCCAAATTATTTAGACTATAAGCAACCCTTTGCTCATTTTTATTTGCTTTAGCAATAGAAAGCGCTTTTTTTAGATATGAAATGGCCTTATCAAAATCCCCCAATACATCATAAGAGGCTCCTAAATTCAATAAACTGGCCGATAGGTCATCACCTCCTATTTCTTCCTTTATTATAATTGACTTTTCATAGTATGACACTGCTTTTCTTAGCTCTCCTTTATTCTTAAAGGTAATACCCATAGCATTGTAACAGTCGGCTATCCCTTTTTTAAAATCAATGTTTTCATACAATTGCAACGCTTCACTATAATGTAAAAGTGCTTGTTCATAATTTGATTGTATGGCTTCTGTAATACCTTTTATGTAAATGCTTCTGGCTTTGCCCTTTTTAAACTGAATTACTTCAGCTAAGGCATTTGATTCTTCTAAATATTCAAGGGATTTTAGTATGTCTTTACTGAAATAAGAAAATGCTAGTTCATTTAAAAGATTCACTCTAGTTGTATCTTTTTCTTTGTGATTCTGTAATTCAATTTTAAGGCTATCTATTTTAACACCTTGACCAAAAACGGGAGATTGGATCCATAAGTTAAGCATCAAAAAAACAAAAAATGCATTTGCGATTTTCATAAAGCTAAATAACGATTTAATTGTTAATAGTATAGTATGGTGGAAAAATTAATTTGAGGAATTTTCCAAGAAGGCTATGCCGTAAAACAGAAACCGCAAGCCTTTTAAAAACTTGCGGTTGGTTAAATAATACAGCAACGGATATTTGTTTACTTCGCAAACTTTTTAACGAGTTTCCCGGTATCAAAAGTCAATTGTAAAATATAGATACCATGAGATAAATTATCAATAGTGATACTGCTTTCTGAACCACTTTTCACTTTAGCACCAGATATATTGTAAATGTTATAGCCTTTAAGGTTTGCACTTCCTGATGAAATTATCTTTAATTCATCGTTACGGGTTATAATTTTTATACCGTTCTCTACTTCAAAATCAGAAGTACTTAATGAAGCGTCTTGAGTAACTGGGTTAAAGCCAGTCCACAAAGCCCCTGGATCTGTAACGTATGCTCCCATAGTACCAGGTGGAATATGTAATTCAATATTACTGCGGTTAAAAGCAAAAGTATCATTAGTACCTGTGGTAATTGTTGGTGGCGCTGTAGCATAAGAAGTTACGCTAGTTAATGGGTTATTACCAAAAGCTAACAAACCGATAAACGTAACATTACCAGGAATAGTAACACTAGATAAATTATTACCTACAAAAGCACCAAGGCCAATATCTGTTAAATTGGTTCCCAATGATAGATTAGTAATAGAATTAGTTGCAAAAGCCGTTGTACCGATGAGGGTAACGCTATCTGGAATCGTTACACTAGTTAAGCTATTTAATTCAAAAGCAGAAATTCCAATTTCTGTAACACTATTAGGAATAGAAACACTCGTTAAGCCTATATTTTCAAATGCAGAATTTTCTATTCTATTGACATCAAACACGATAGAACCTGCTGTAACAGTTGCAGGTATAACTACATTAGTACCATTTGCAGGGTCGTAATTTGAAACTTCAGCAGTCGTTGGAGAGGTTGCTTCAAAAACCATTTTAAACCCTGTCCATAATGCACCACTATCAGTAACATACTCATCAGTAGTATTATTGGTTATAACTAGATTTATATTACTGCGGTTAGAGACGCCGAAAGTACCTCCAGCTAATGTAGATATAGTAGGTGGTGTAGTACTTAATGAAACAATTGTGCTTATAGAGTTTAGTGTAAAAGCCAAATAATCTATATCAGTTACGCTCTCAGGTATTATAACACTTGTCAGTTGATTACTGTTAAATGCATGATGTTTAATATTGGTAATACCATTAGGAATTGTAATACTTGTGAGTTGTTTCTGTGCAAAAGCATTAATTCCAATACTAGTAACATTATAATTTGAAACACTATAGGAAACAGTAGCAGGTATATCAACTACAGTACCTCCAGCCATATTATAATCAATAGCTTCGACGTTATCTGGAGCTACAGAAGTAACTTCATAGGTTATAAAATCTACAACAAAAGTATCACCCACAGCTAATGGACTTGCTTCAGTCACCGAATTAAAACCTGTCCAACCTCCAGAAGCATAGGCAGCTGATGTTCCTATTGGAATCGTTAAATCAATAGCAGAACGATTCCAAAACGAATCATTAATACCTGGTGTAAATATAGTTGGAGGTGTTGTGGCTTGGGAAGTTACAGTTGCTAACGGATTATTCCTAAAAGCAGTGTTCTCAATATTTGTAACAGTACTAGGAATAGTAACATGAGTTAAATTATTACTTCGAAAAGCGCCAACATCAATATTCGTAATACCACTAGGGAATGTAATATTAGTTAATTGATTAGAACTAAATGCACTACCAAAACTAGTAACACTATTTGGAATAACAATACTTTGTAGTTGGTTTTGACTAAAAGCAGCTGAGCCAATAGTGATAAGATTATTCGAGAGTGTAGCACTAGTTAATTGATTGCTTTGAAAAGCAAATTGACCAATACTAGTAACACTATCTGGAATACTAATACTAGCTATTTGATTTGTTGAAAAAGCATGATCACCAATGCTTTCTATACCATTTTCTAAAGTAACACTTGTTAAATTATTATGCCAAAAAGCATACTGGCTAATACTGATAACACTTGAAGGTATAGTTACCGTGGTTAAATTTTGATCTCGAAAGGCTTCATTTCCAATGGTAGCAATATTACTGGGTAAAGTAAACGTAACGCTAGTTATTTTGCCTGTTGGCCCGGTGTAATCAAAAGCGTCATTCCCTATGCTAGTAACATTATAAATTGTACCACTATTAGTAACTGAAGCAGGTATAACCACATCTGTGCTACCATTATTATGGTCATAGCCGTGGACTTCAACCTCATCAGGTGAAAGTGAGGTAATCTCGAAGGTTATAAAATTGTCAACAAAGGTATCGCCAACCGATTGCGAATATCCAATTATAGACATACAAAAGGCCATTAAAATAAGTAGATTTTTTTTCATTTTTGATTTGTTTTTGGGTTAATAAAACGCCAAAGTAGCTGTATAAAGCACACCACGATATAGGGAATGTTTTTCTGAAGGGTTTTAAGCAATAAGCGTTTTGATTGATTTAATATGCGTTATGGCATATTCCTCAATTGGTATTTTGGGAACAATCTTATGATTGAAATTTCAATATTTTAATCTTATATTAAGACCAAAATTGTCATTGCACAAAAAATCTTGAACACTATAATGAAGTTTAAATTTTTAATTACATTTTTAGAAACTAGACAACGTAAATCCAAGAAACATCATGATAAATACGTGCACTTCGTCTGGGGCTATTTTATCAATTTTATAATTATTGCAATATCTGTTGCATTATTTAATGTATGGATTGGGTTGACTATATGCTTAGCTTTGGTTGTAGGTTTAGAATTGCTTCAAAAATATAATGGAGGTACAAACTCCACCAAAGAGCAGATTATGGATATCATTGCAGGCTTTATTACGGCGCCTGTTTGGGCATGGTTAATTCCCCACGTTTTTTGTTAAGATGGTTTATTAGAATTTGAAAAAGTTGTAGATAAATTTCCCATAAAGTTTAGTTTAAACATTCGCTTTTTAATTCATAACTAAAATTATTTAAAAACAAATTCTTTAAGCTCAGACACTAACTCATCTGTAGTACTTACTTTTAATATGGCCTTATTATCAGCATAAGTGCCATTTGGAACTTTAACAACTAATTTAGTTGATTCTCCACTAATTATTTCAGCTTTATAATCATCAAAATAAACTTCATTTACATAAGAGGCAGGCCAAAAATAATTGCCTATTATTTCAATTTCATCTCCTATAGCGCCTTGCTGAAACGATGTAATTTCAGGAGCATAATAACGAAACGTATTGGTTTCAACAACACCACGATTATTACTCCCCAAAAGAATTTTAGGATTATTAACAAACATATGAATACTGACTTCAAGACGCACTTCATTTGGAGTAATCTTGGTTATTTTTGTAACCGGTACCTCATTAATGTTTACAGTAAAAAAATCGGGTGGATAGCCTTCTTTATAAAAATCGCCTTTTATAATTATTTCGCCACCCCAATCGATGAATTTTGGGCTTACCGAATCTATTCTGGGCGCCTTAATATTAAATTCATAATTGCTTGGCACAACTTTATCTAAATAAGTAATTGACATTTTTGCCCAAGTATATCTATAATATAAATGATTTGATAAAAATTTAGGAGCTCTGCATATAATTTTTTGCTCATCAACTATATCAATAATTTCAGCGTCTTGTAAATGAAGTTTTATATTGAAATCTTTTTTTTGAGCTCCAGGTATTTTTTCAGAAAAATGAACCTCTATTAAATCACCAATATACCCAACGGATGGTGTGATGGTCTTAATTTTTGGGACATAGCTACCTGATGAGGCATAAAATTCTTTTGAATGACTCGAGAAAAAGTCATGACTGGTTTTTATAAATGCATTGCTTAAATATCTTTTATCTTGATACAAGCCTGTTGTTATACGAATTGAATTCCTACCTGTTTTTGGATTTGATATGATATATTCTTCTGAACCTTGGTCGCTAGATATTTGAAATCCTAATTCATCTTCTTTTGCGAAATTTTGAAAGTCTGCTATTAATTCTACACCACCTTCCTCTAATGTTTTAATTTGTGGTATAACGGCTGTTGGAACAAGCGTACCTTCAGATTCTCCATCACAACCAAAGTTTAAGAGTATTAATATGCAAAAACTAAATTTTATAAAGATGTGTTTCATTATTCGTTAAAATGTGATTTTTTAATTTTAATTACACTATTGGATTCTTTGCTGTAAATGAAATCTTCTGTTTTAAGCATGTATTGATTATAATAATTAAAATTCATTCCTGTTTCCTTTTCAGACCATTGATCATTTATAGGATTATAAATATATGTTACACTATTAAAGTCGAAAAAACCTTTGTTGTATAAGCTAAAACCTTCTATTCTTTGGGAAATAGGTATTGGTAAATCACTTTTTCTAGTAACTACATTAGTGTTGGTATCTAATTCCCAGAAATCCAATAGTTGTGTTCTAGAACCTGGTTGACCACCACCTATATAAAGTTTTGAACCAATTGAGAAAGTCAATGGTTTTACCTTTGCTGTATCATAAGATTCTATATCTGGGAAATCTAGGACAAACTCCCATGTATCATCAGAAAAGGAATAGCGCCAAATATTGTCTAAACCATCATTTGTTATATTATCAGCACCTAATCCATAAAACAAATAATTACCTACTACAGCACTAAATCCGTTGAATCTTCTTTCTCCAGGAAATGCTTGAAGTTTTTTTTCTTCATTTGTAAAAATGTCATAACTATAAAAATTTATTTCTCCAGCATCGTTAATAAACGAATAAAACTTAGAGCCATAAAATGAGAAATATAATCCATCTGGAGCTTTACCAGTAGGGTCATCAGGATATAATTGATCAAAATAATAGGTTTCTTTATTCAGTTTAGCTAAATACTTATCGGCGTAAGAATATGAATAAGAAAGCGCATATAAATCTTCCCCTATAGTTCCATAAGAGATATCTTTACCTTGATTAAAGGATAAACGAACATAATTTTCATCTAAAATAATGTCTTCATTATAACTAGTGTCATGGCCAAAAAAGTTAATAGACAATCCATTAATAATAAAATCATCATAATCAATGCCTTCTAAAATGTCTATTACCAAACTATCTCTGTAGGTTTCGAAAAACCCTAACTGTTTCGAACCAAATTTATACTTTAGAGTATCTCTGGTATAACTATTATGTCTTGGAAAATTGGAACCATAAACCACTAATTTATCGCCATATTTAACCTTGTTTTTTGAAAAACCGGTAATGGTTGGCAACGCGTGTTTAAATTTGTTTTTTACCTCAATACTTTGATGTTGGGTTTCAATTTCGATGGTTGGTCGGTAAGCACTTATTCCTCGTATTACAAATTCCAGTTCTTTTTGACTCGCTTTAATAACTTTTGGGTATGCATGTGAAGGTGAGTTCCCCGGAATAATTAAACGATTACCAAAAGGTTCTCTAGAAAAATGATCGCCATAAATTGTAATAGTGTCTCCTGGGAAAGCTTCAAAAGGCCTTATAGAATCTACTCTAGGGGTATGCAAAGCAAATTCGTTAGTAACTGTTTCGTTTTGCGTCCAGCTTTTTATTTTTAATTCTAGGTTTGGTAATTTATCTGCGTTATAATTATGGTTATTTGCAACAATACACTTTATTAAAGTATCGCTTTTAATAAGTAGTTTAGATTGCCTAGTATTAAAAGATACTTCAGGGTTTTTTGAAAAATTAAGTCCATTTATTACTATGGTATCGCCCAAATGGGCTTTATTTGGAACTATTGATTTTATTTGGGGAGAGGCACTTCCATTTGAAAAAAAATATTTTTCCTCGCCATAGATATATTGGCCATTTTTTAACGCTAACGTATTGTAATAATAAGTTATTCCATCCCTAAGATCACTATTAAAATCTATGGAAAACTTTCCGTTAAAAACACCTGTTTTAAGTTTAATGTTTGCAAAATTAAGACCCGTATATGTTCCGTTTTTTTCCGTAGTTATTAAAAAACCGTAATCTATGGGTAATTCTACATTATTAATTTCACCAGCCAAAGTAACTCCTCCATCTTTATTAATGCTATGAGATAAGGTTTTAATAGCTACACCATTGTTATTTGGCGGTAGATTCTCGTCTTTATCGCATGATGAAAACGCCATTATTATTGTAAAGTATAAAATTATTTTTTTCATTTTTACACCTGGTTTTCTAATATAAAACTTTAATCCGACAAATATAACTATATAAAACTCTTACAGAATGAATTTTTCGATGTAAAGTACATTTTCAGTATTTAAATATCTCGTGGGTGTTTCATATTTTGAAAATCATATGTATAAAGTGTTCATAATAAGGAATATTCGGCATTTAAAACGTGGTTTTTACCTAAAAAATTCGTAATTTTAGGATGCGCCATAGTCATCGTTTAATTGAAGTTTAAAACTCAATTGAAGATTTAGTTTTAATAAGGCAAAGACCCAATAAACAACTGTGTTCATTAGGTTCTTTGACTTTTCATAATTGTATAGATATATAACCTTTAACCCGTTGTGCATTTTCGTCCTTTTTAATAAACAAATGCACAAAGGGTAACCTTTAATACATTTGTAATATGAACCGGTTCGGCATTCTCGCTATTATTATCGGAATATTTCTCGTTTCTGGTATTCGAATTATTTTTGAATACAAAAGAGCTATTAAATTTAGATTCGGAAAATATATAAAAACCTTGAAACCTGGGTTTCGATGGATTATTCCTTTTATTGAAACCATCCAAATTGTTGACATTAGAGTTATTACCTTCAACATTGACTCACAGGAAGTTATGACGGAAGACAACGTGCCCTGTAGCATAGATGGTGTTGTGTTTTTTAAAATTAACGATCCTGAAAAAGCTGTTTTGGAAGTTGAAGAATATAAGTTTGCGATTACCCAATTGGCACAGGCTGCACTTAGGGATGTTTGTGGTAAGGTGGAATTGGATACCATCCTTTCCAAACGAGAGGAAATGGGTAAAAACATAAAAGAAATCGTTGAGCAAGAAACCAAAGATTGGGGTATAGAAATTAACGATGTAAAGATAAAAGACATTCAATTGCCCGAGAACATGCGTCGTATGATGGCAAACCAGGCTGAGGCAGAACGTTCCCGTAGGGCTCGAATTATTCTGGCCGTAGCTGAAGAACAAGCCGCAGGCAAGTTGCTGGAGGCAGGAAAACTGATAGATCAGTCGCCTTCTGCTATAAAACTACGTCTGTATCAAACCTTGTCGAATATTGCAGCAGAAAAAAATTCAACCATACTCTTTCCGTTTCCAGAAGAAGTATTGCCTGTTAAAAAAAAGAAATCCAATCTTGTTAAATAATGGGATAACCAATCACTTTATTAGGTGACATGAATCCTTATATTTGTGTATTGAATCACAAGATTAAAAAAATATTTGGAACAAATAAAAGATTACTTAGATCAAATAGCAACGATATCTAATGAGGATTGGGAGTTTTTTACGTCGAAATTACAACGTCGTGTGATTCCGAAGAAAACCGTTTTTTTAAAATTGAATGACATAGAAAACCATATCTCCTTTATTGAATCTGGTGTTGTACGCTTATTTATTCCTAAAGAAAACCCTGAAAAGGAAATCACTTTTGGCTTTAGCTTTAAAGACCAATTTGTGAGTGCTTATGATTCGTTTTTAACGCAGACACCTTCAGCTTATGAACTACAAGCATTGACTGAAACGACTCTTTTTAGTATTTCTTACAATGATTTACAAGCGGTTTATAACAATACCCAAATAGGAAACCTTATTGGCAGATTAACTGCAGAGCGTCTCTTTTTGTTAAAATCCAAACGGGAACAAAACTTATTGAATCTTACGGCTGAGGAACGCTATATGAAATTGTTTAAAGACCGTCCAGAACTCTTAAAGTCAATTCCGCTAAAATATGTTAGTTCTTATATTGGTGTGACTGCACAAGCCTTAAGCAGGATTAGAAAAAGATTATGAAAACTAAAATTTCAAAAAAATAAATCCCAAATTCCAACGCTCTGGCTAAGCTTTTGGAATTTAGTTATTGGTATTTGGAACTTTTCAAAACGCTTGTTGTTAAAATAAATAATGGCATTTAATTAATCTAGGTTCATTGTTTTGTACATTGCATGCTCTTATCTTTGCAAAAAAATAATTATGGTTATCATTCTTTTCGTTTTAGTACTTTGGTATGGAGGTTTGTTTTTTCAATCTTTCTTTTTGCATCGCTATGCTGCACATCAGGTATTTACCATGTCGAAAACCATGGAACGGATTACTTTTATTTTAACCTGGATTTTTCAAGGTTCTAGTTATTTAAGTGCTTACGGTTATGGGATTATGCACCGCATGCACCATGCCTATACGGACACCGAAAAAGATCCACACTCGCCGTCTTATGATGCTAATATGTTTGCGATGATGTGGAAAACAAAAACCATATATCAAGATATTAATAAAGGACGTATTGAAGTTGACCCTCGTTTTACTAAAAACGTACCACAATGGAAAAGCTTTGATAATTTTGCGAGTTCTCGGTTTTCCAGATTACTTTGGATAACTGGTTATATTCTCTTCTTTGCGTTTTTTGTGACGTCGTGGTGGCAATGGTTGCTATTACCTATCACTTTTATGATGGCTCCTATTCATGGTGTGATTATCAACTGGTTTGGCCATATTTATGGTTATGTGAATTTTAAGATGAAAAACACAAGTAAAAACCTGTTCCGTTTTGATTTCTTAATGATGGGAGAAGGTTATCATAACAACCATCATAAGTACGCAAGTAGTCCTAATTTTGGAGTAAAATGGTATGAGATCGATATGACCTATTTGATTATAAAAGTGTTGAATGCCTTTGGTGTGATTAAGTTGAAACCAATTCCTGTTAAGAAATAGTATTTTATTTTTCAATAGAAAAAATACTATAGCACATAAATCCGTACTTTTTTCTTTTTAAGCCGACTGTTATTTAGTGTATGTACCAAGTTTTCAGCTTCTGCCTTAGGAACAGCAACAAAGGCGCAATCTTGTTTTAATTCTATGGTACCCAATTGATCTTTAGTAAGATGTCCCTGCTTAAAAAACAGTCCAGCAATATCACCTTTTGAAATTTTATCCTTTCTTCCCCCAGAAATAAAAAGCGTTTCCCAATATTGTACTAAACTTGGTGCTTTTTTTGAAATATCTGCTTCTGTAATGGCATCAATAAAATCTGGTAATTTTTGGTTTTTCCATTTCAGAATATAGGCAGTTCCTTTTTCGTTTACCCGTGCTGTTCTTCCGTTTCTATGGATAAACTCTTCTTTATGAAGCGGCAATTCATAATGTATAATGAATTTTAGTTCTGGAATATCGATACCTCGAGCGGCCAAATCTGTAGCTAACAAAATCTGACTGCTACCATTTCTGAATTTTATTAAAGCACGCTCTCTATCTTTCTGTTCCATACCTCCAGAAAAACAGGAATGACTTATATTATTTTTTTCAAGAAAAGCACTCACTTGACCAATACTATCCTTAAAATTACAAAAAATGATTCCGGGTTGGTTTCCTAAATGTAGTAGCAGATTTAATAAAGCTGTGAATTTGTTTTTATCAGGAGATGAAACTGTTTGTATTGCTAAACGTGTGCTTGCTTTTTTATCTAAATAATTTATCGTTTTAGCATCTGTTAATTTTACAAAAGACGGAATTGTAACTCCTTGTGTTGCAGATGTTAATATGCGCTTACTTAAATGAGTTAATTCTAATAAAATAGCACTCATCTCTACCTCGAAACCTATTTCCAATGACTTATCAAATTCATCTAAAACCAAAGTTTTGATCGTCGTTTTTGAAAATCTGCCGCTATCAAAATGATCTAAAATTCTCCCTGGTGTGCCAATTAAAATAGCAGGATTATGCTTGATTTCAATCTTATCTTTTGATATGGGTCTGCCTCCGTAAACCGCATTCACTTTAAAACCTGTACCCATATTACGCACTACTTGCTCAATTTGTATCGCAAGTTCTCGTGTGGGTACTAAAATCAAAACCTGAACATCATCACTATCGGGATCTAAAGTTTTAATAATTGGCAATAAAAAAGCCAATGTTTTTCCCGTTCCTGTTGGAGACAATAAGATAGTATTCGCAGTTTTCTTTATTATAGAAATAGCCTCTTTTTGCATGGGGTTTAACCCTTGGATATTCAATTTCCCTAAAATATCCTGTTGGTCTTTGATACTATTTGCCATAACGGTTGCTACTTTTTATGTTTCTTGGAATCCTCTAATTTTGGAATCGCCGTTTTAGATTGTGCCAAATAATTAGCCAATATTTTATCAACTAATTCCTCTTTTGTTAAATGATGAAATATCGTTTTTATCTTCGCTTTAAAATCTTCTGAAATATCTCTATTGGGTTTCGTCTTGAATATTTTTTTCGCCCATATTAATCCGTTGTTCTCTTCTATACTTTGGGCATCTGCTTTTTTGAATTCATTAAAGACAATACCCAATTCATTTTCAAATTCTGGAATATCGTCAATCTCTTCTTGTTGTATGATGCTTAACGAGAGCCCCTTTGCTCCTGCCCTTGCTGTACGTCCGCTTCTATGAACATAGGCATCATAAGTATCTGGTAAATGATAATTAACTACATAGGCGATGTCTTTAACGTCGATTCCACGAGCAGCCAAATCGGTGGCCACCAAAATATCAATATAGCCTTCTCTAAACTGTCCCATGATACGGTCGCGAATACCTTGGGATAAACTACCGTGAAGTGCTCCGGATGAGAATTTATTAATGGCCAGTTTTTTTGCCAATTTATTAACCGCAGCTTTGGTTTTACAAAATATAATACCTTGTTTGCCTTCCTTCGAATTTAAAAAATGAAGCAAAACTTCAAGTTTTTCAATGGGCTCTACAACCACATATTGATGATCGATGCCTTGATGTCCAACGGTAGCCATATCTGCTTCTATGTGAACAACATGTTTGGACATGTAATTTTGAACCAATTGTTTTATGGTTCCGGGCATAGTCGCAGTAAACAACAAAGTACGTCGCGATTTTGGAAGCGCTTCGATAATACTATCCAAACCTTCCTTGTGAGCGCTTACCATTTCATCTGCTTCATCTAAAATAAAATAAGCGATGTTATTAATTTTTATGACATTACGTTTTATCAAATCGGCTAGTCGTCCGGGAGTTGCCACCACAATATGGGTCGCAGATTTTAAACGTTCAATTTGAGGTTTTATAGGAATACCTCCAAAAACACCTGCAATGGAAACAGTACGGATGTTTGCTGAAAAGGAAACTAAATTGTTATAGATCTGTTGCCCCAATTCTCTTGTTGGTGCTAATATTACGGCTTGAATATCATTATTTTCAGTATCTATACCCTGAATTAGCGGCAACCCAAAAGCGGCAGTTTTACCTGTACCGGTTTTTGCCAAAGCCACCACATCTTTGGTTTGATTTAAAACAACTGGAATTGTTTTTTCTTGAATATCGGTTGGAACTGTAATTTTTAAATCGGCTAAACTTTGTTGCAATAGCAGATTAATCCCTAAATCGGAAAATGATTTTGACATAAAATTATTTTGTACAAAGATAATCATACGGAATTCGAGAATCGTTTAAATTGGAATGCAATTTTTGCTTCAAATGAAGTAAACGTTATGCATAAAAAAATCCGAGCCATTTTAAGAGCTCGGATTTCATTTATAAAACTATCTTCAAAAATTATCGGATAATAACCTGTTTTACTAAAGAAGCGTTATCAGTTGTTATTTTAATGAAATAAATTCCTGAATTAATTTCAGATATATCCATAACCTGAATAGCATCGTTTGGATTTGTTTCTTGTGAACGAATTGTTCTTCCTTGAACATCAATTAATTGAAGTCCTGTTAATTCCAAATTTGCTGTATTGGAGATATTAATGACAGTATTTGCAGGATTAGGATAAATGGTTAATCCTTTTTCCAAAACTACATCTACATTAGTTAATGTACTATCAAAATCAATATTAAACTGAGTCGCAGCTGTATTGCCGTTACCAGATGCGTCATCAGCGACGTCACTATTAATATCAACTGTTATAGTTCCGTTTGCTACTGGCACTATATTGAACGTATAAGTGTCTCCTGAACCAGAAAACGAGTTTATAGTAGCATTTGTTACCACAAGATCTCCCATGTCGAATCCTGTTACTGGTTCAGAAAATGTAACCGTAATAGGAATAGGATTTGCTCCCGTTGGAGAAGATTCTACAGAGTTAATAGCAACACTAGGACTTGTTGTGTCTAAACAGAACCCGAAATCGTCAACAGCTAAATATACAAATGTAGATATTAATTCTATTTCTAATTTGTCAATATCTATACCGCTATAATCCGCAGCGCCGTCAGTTGCAAAATCAACTTGAAAGAAACCATTATTTCCTTGAGCCAATGATGTTGGAAATGTTGTATTTCCGCTATTTAAATCTATGGTAAAAACCGTACTGCCCCCTTTTACACCTCGAATGCTTAGCGTTCCATCATCTGTAGGAAGAAGCCCTGCTGCATCTGATGAAACATATAATTGCGCGGTGTTTGCTATAAATAGTGTTCCGTTAGTTGAATTGATGGCATAAGTGCCCAATGCCTTAGTGCCATTTTCCAAAAAGAAATCTGAAGCATTTGTACCAGCTCCATTTAGTTCGAAAACAGCTAAGGTATTTGTTGTGTTAAACACTATTCCGTTGCTTGTAAAACTAGCGTCTGTAGCTGTAAAAGATTCAAAAGTCTCAACAACACAGTCAGATACAGTATGTAATGCTCCAGTAAAAGCTAATACACCGCTATTACCCAATACGTCTTGGATATCTGTGCCTCCATTTAGATTTACGCCTATGGTACCTTCGCCATCAATAGTCTCAACTGTTATTGTGTATGCGTTATTTGAACCTGTAACACCAGTAATATTTCCAGTTGCTGTTCCTGTGGTTACCAATGTGAAATCGTCTGCACTTACATTCACTACATTTTCATTAAAAGTCGCTAAAAAGTTTACGGTTGAAGCAATAGATGTTGGAGTACCTACAACTGCAATACTTTCTACTTCTGGAGCAAATGAATCTACAAGGCCTTGTTCACAAAATTCGAAATGATCTACAGCTAGATATATAAAAGAAGCTCCTAACACAATTTCAATTTCATCAACATTTACAGTTGTAAAATTTGAAGCGCCATCTGTGGCAAAATTCAAATTAAAAAATCCATTATCGCCATTTGCCAAACTTGTTGGGAAACCGGTACTTTTCGAAATTGTATATACTGTTGTATTTCCAACTTTTCCGTTAATGGTTAATGTACCATTGTTAGTAGGGCTTGATCCATTGGCAATTGATGATAAGTATAGATCTACAGTTTTCATTGTAAATAATTCACCGCCACTTGTTTTTACAGAAAAAGTAGCACCTCCAGTTCCATTATTATCTAAATATTGGTCAGAACTACCTGCTCCAGCATTGCTTAAATTAAAAACATCTAGACCGTTTGTTGAAACAAATGGTAAACCATTGCTGGTAAATGTACTAGCTGAAACACCGAAGTTCTCGAAGGATTCTAAAAAACATGCGGATACCGTATGGTTTTCTCCTGCCGTAAAAGCAGGTGTATTACCATTTGTACCATTTCCATTTCCTAAATCGTCAATAATATTTGTTGAAGCCAATAAATCTATACTGAGCGTACCTTCACCAGAAATACCATTTACCGTTACTGTATAAACAGAGCCAGAACCACTTATCGTTGAAATAGTTCCAGTTGCAGTCCCAGAACCATCTAACACGAAATCGTCCGTTGACACATTACTGGCATTTTCATTGAACGTAACCGTAAAATCAACACTATCATCCGTCGTATTTGGTGTACCAGCAACTAGTATCGTTTGTACAAAAGGAGGTGCGGTATCCGCAACAACAAATTCTGGTCCAAAGGAAAATTCGTCAACAGCTATATATACAAAACTTCCTGTGAGTTCAAATTCTAGTGTATTTATATTTTTTTCACTATTATCCACCCCGCCTTCGGTTGCAAAGTCAACGTTAAAAAATCCATTGTCTGGAGCAAACGTTGTTGGAATTCCAGTATTTTTTGTAATTGTAAATACTGTAGCAGCACCCTGTTTTCCTCTAATAATAACACCGCCACTACCGCCTACAGTTACGCCACTATCAACAGATAGAAAAATATCTACGTCTTTTGCGGTAAACAATGCGTTATTGGTTGTTTTAATTGAATAAGAAGTACCTGCGCCAATGTTAGAATCGTTATCCAAATATTTGTTGGACCCACTTGCACCTGTGCCAGGGAAACCTGCTTGGACCCGGAATCCTCCAACGGTTTCAAAGGGTTGGGAGTTATTCGTAAATGTAGAAGCATTGTTCGATAGGCCTTCAAACGTTTCGGTTTGTGCCTGTCCTATAAATAGTGATAAGGTACTGGTTAAAAAAAAGATTAAGTAATTGTTTTTCATGATTGCTTTTGGTTTTAATAAATGGTTACTCCCCAATTAGGGCTGTTTTTAATATTATAGTTAATTCTGAATTTAGATTCCTTTGGTAAATTATATAATGATGCTATACAGAACGGATTAGTAATTAGGGAGTCTTCATTCTGTAAATCAATGGAATCAAATATTTTTATTCTGGTGTAAAGGCAAATGTCTGGTTTATTTTGAAAGTCTGTTGGAATGGTAAATAATCTACTTTCAAAATAATTTGAGTCAACCAATTTTACATTTTTAGATGTTTTTTTATTGAGTACGAATAATGTTTCTGGTGCGTCTCTTTCTATAGGTTTATTTGTCGTATTTGAAACATAATACTCATTATCAAATTGGTTCAAAAATGGTTCTTTAGAAAAGAAGGAATAGCCCATGGAGACGTCAATTTCTTCAGGGATTAAAATTCCTTTTTCTATGAGTTGCGGTGCCAAATTATCAGTAACCGCAACTTGTGGTTCTTTTGTTAAGGCATTAAACATGGTTTCTGAAATCACTAAATGTAAGTTTAATGTTTCAGGATATTTATATGTGGTAGCATCTGCAACAATTATATCGCCAAAATAGCTATCCATTTTCAATTCAGAAACGATGCGTTTTATACTTTCAATAGAACTTTTATTAATATCCAGTAATGTTATATTTAACTGTTCTGGTTTAAAAAATGAGAGTAACGGCAATACTAAAGTTGCGTAAGGGCCGCAACCCGCATACAAAATATTTAGTTCGGTATCAGGGAAATTTTCAGCACATGAAACTATTGCTTTATACACACCTTTTAAAAACCTACTTGTTCTTTTATAATCTTTAATACAATCGGCGGCATGTTTTTTAGACAGCGCAATACCGTTTGTTAAATGTATATCACCTTCAATATCATCACTAGTTTCAAATTGAGTATAAAATTCATTAAGGTGCTTTACAGCTTCAACCTCATTTTCGGTTGTAGTTATTAATATCCTTTTGGTTATACTATGCAGTATTTGAGTTTTATCTTTCAATTTAATTGATTAATCGTTTTTGGTTAAAATGAATATTAGCTTCTTGAAGGAAACACACCTTGTAAACAAATAATAAAATGTATGCTTAGATAAGGCTGCATATTATTTACAGATTGATTTCCTCCAGTATTTCCAATAACTACCGAATTTGCGTTTAATGGAACATCTGGTGTGGAGGTGTTAAACCCTGCTGTTGGTGTAAAATTTCTTCCTCCCCCGGTGCCTGGAGTTGCAATTGAGGCTCCTGAGGTTGCTGAATTTTGGGTGGCATTTCCTGAACTCACTTGGGCAGCTGCTATATGATTATGTGACGGCAATTGCGTTATGTTCAATGTATTAGTAAATGCACCGCCTTTCTCCCCTTGTCGGTAAGTAGGCAATCCTGGGCCATTTCCTGGGCTAATTGGAGCACGACCTCTAAGGTCTGGCAAACCAAAAGAGGTTCTTCCGTCTCCGCCATAAGTGGTGCCTAAAATTGAAAATAAGGATTGATTTGAATTAATTGATAATAATTGTCCTTCACAAAACGCCCATGTCCTAGGGGCAAAATTTCCAGCAAACATGCGTATTTCTCCTATTGTTCCTTCCATATTTATTGTTTTTTAAATTGATTTATTATAAATTTTTCTAGCTTCTAGACGGATAAACCCCAAACATGCATATGATGTAATATGACGCTAGGAAAGGCTGCATATTGTTTACCGGCTGATTTCCTCCCGTGTTTCCAACAACTACAGAATTTGCGTTTAATGGAACATCTGGTGTGGAGGTGTTGAACCCTGCTGTTGGCGTGAAATTTCTTCCTCCCCCGGTGCCTGGAGTTGCAATTGAGGCTCCTGAGGTTGCTGAATTTTGGGTGGCATTTCCTGAACTTACATTGGCAACACCTGTATGTGTATGCGAAGGTATTTGTGTAGTGTTTAGTATATTAGTTGATATGCCACCTCTTTCTCCCAATCTATAAGTTGGTAAACCTGGACCTGTTCCAGGGCCAATTGGAGCACGTCCCCTTAGATCAGGTAAGGCAAAAGTAGTTCTTCCGTCACCCCCATAAGTGGTGCCTAAAATTGAAAATAAGGCGGTGTTTTGAGAAACAGCTATTAGCTGTCCGTCGCAAAATGCCCAACTCCTAGGTGCAAAATTGCCCGCAAATATGCGAACTTCTCCTATTGTTCCTTCCATAATTTATTGTTTTTGGTTAATTATATTTTAATACTTTCTTTGTTACTATTTTCACTTGTGGTTGTAAATCTATGCCCTGGCTGAATACCCAAGTGCACATATTTAGTTCCTGTGAGCGTTCCTACATCAGAACTAATTATGTTTAGTTTTAATAATTTTCCGTATTTACAGCATACATACAAACCTTCCTGTGGATGCGCATGAATTATTTCTCCAGAAATCTTACCCAATAATGGCATATAATCAGCAACAGGAGAAACTTCTACTATTTTCATTATCGAGCCTTGATAGTATGTGGTTGCTCCACCATAAGTTGGGTTACAGGCATTTACTAAGTTTTCAATTTCATCCACTGTATGAGATTCCCAATTGATACTTTTATCAATAGCATTAGGACGCTTATTATAACAATTTTTTATTGTGCTACCTTGAACATTAACTACTTCTTGATTATTAATTCTATCAATCGCTTTTTGAATTAATTGTCCGAGCATAAAACTCATTTTAGAATTGACCATCCCTGCGGTTTCGCCCATTATAATACTAACAGGATGTTCTAAAACAGTAGGGCCGGAATCCCAATGTTCATTTATTTTATGAATTGATATTGCTGTTGTTTTATGACCGTTTTTTATAGACCAAAATATTGGATTAGGTCCTTTGTTACTTGGTAATTTCCCAAAATGGATATTTAAAAATCCGTACTTTGGAATATCTAAAATATCTTTCGGAATTTTCAAGGAAAACCCACATACTAAAACTAATTCTGCTGCTTCTTTTTTAAGCCAATCTTTAAATTCATTATGAATGTTATTCTTATCTATTACAAATGAATTATAACCTTCATTTTGAATTGAATCCATCCAAAACTGTTCGTTTTCAGCTTCGTTTTTGGATGCTTCAAAACAAACTGCTGTTAACTGTCGTGTATCAGTTAAGTGTTTAAATAGAGATAAGCATGTAGGGAAACTGCCTATTAAAATTGTTTTCATAAGGTGTTGGGTGTTTTAATCTTTAAAACATACTAGTCTAAAAATATTTAACTTATACTCACCAATTGCTTTTTAGAAGAACTTCTCAATACAATTTTGTTCTTTAACGCATTCTCAAATGCGAACACACTCTCTTTTCCTATAGACTCTTTAAGGACTTTAACAGGTGTAATAAATTTTAACACATTAATATCCAGTTTTGATACTTCTATATTTTTATCAAAATTTTCAATAAAATTATTTAACCCAATGCTTTGGTATTCATTTAATATATAATGTGAAAAACCACCTTCTTCTTTTTCTATGATTATAGCAAGCTCTTTAGAATTAAAACCCAACATTGAACTTTTCTTTAAGGGGATGATAAAACAACTTTCGCCTAATACCGTAACTTCAAGATTGTTATAAACATAACCTTTATTAGTAAGACTTATTAGTATTTCTTTATGTGCTTCTATAAAAGAATTTGATAATGATGTTACATATCGTTGAGTGGTTTTTTTATACAAACTATAAAATCCTTTTCCGAAATCTGCAAGAGAAACAAAATTGTTATTTTGAACAATCGATGAAGGAAAAACGGATACAGAACTTAAACCTAAGGCTCCTGTTGTTAAAAAAAATCGTCTATTCATGAGTAATTATATTAGGGTTAGTTTGGTCTTGAAAGAAAATAATTTCCTATTATTTACCAAATATAACGATAAAATACGGTATTAATCAAAGAATACCTACAAATTTATACGGTTATTTAATTTTTTTTTTTAACTCTTTAATATACTGAAATTAGAATGCTAATACTTGAATGTCTTTAAATCCCATACCTTTGCAATATGCACCCAAAAAACCCATATCAAAAAGGTTATGATTTTAAACGATTGGTTAAACACCACCCTTCACTACGAAAACACATCATTTTAAATCCCTCAGATAAAGAGACCATAGATTTTAGTGATTCATCCTCCGTTTATGAATTGAATAAAGCAATACTCCTTGCCGATTTTAAACTAGAACTGTATGATTTACCAAAAGGCTATCTCATCCCTCCTATCCCTGGTCGGTTGGATTATTTGTTGCATTTGCGAGATATACTTTCAGAAAAATTTAATCTAGATCCAAACTATAAACTTCGCGGATTGGATATTGGTGCAGGAGCCAATGGCATCTATTGTATTTTAGGGGCGCAACATTTTAATTGGACAATTGTTGGTACCGAAAGCGATTTAAAAGCTGTAGAAATAGCCAAAACCAATATAAAACAGACTAAAGCACTACAGGAAAAAGTTAAAATTCGGCATCAAGACAACAAGAGTTTTTTGTTAAAGAACTGTATAAAACCAAATGAACAATTTGATTTTACGGTTTGCAATCCGCCTTTTCATGGTTCTAAGGAAGAAGCATTAAAAGGTGCTCTTAGAAAACGCAATAATCTAGGTGGTGCAAACGATAACAATAGCTTACTTAATTTTGAAGGACAATCCAACGAACTTTGGTGTAACGGAGGAGAAGCGCTTTTTATGAAACGGCTCATTAAGGAAAGTGTCTTGTTTAAACAGCAAGTCAAAGTATTTACAAGTTTAGTTGCGAAAGCCGAGAATCTTCCAAAGATTGAAAAACAACTCAAAAAAGCAAAAGCCAATTATCATATTATTCCAATGTCGCAGGGCAATAAAAAAAGCCGTTTTATAATGTGGTGGTTTTAGTCACATTTAAGTTTTCGGCATAAAAAAACCTACCACTTAAAAAGCAGTAGGTTTCAGTATATATTATAAAGTATGGAACTTACTTAACTAAAGTAACTTTTACGGCATTCATACCACGTTGTCCTTTTTCAAGTTCGAACGTTACTTTATCATTTTCAACTATTTCATCCACTAAACCACTTACGTGCGTAAAGTATTTTTCTTGATTTTCAGAATCTATAATAAATCCGAAGCCTTTAGATGGATCAAAAAATGAAACTGTTCCTTTTCTAACATAATCCACTTCTTCCTTATCGCCTTCCAAAGTTTTAGGAATACTAATTTCTATATTCTTTGCTTTTACTTTTATTTTCAAAGAAGGATCTGGAGGTGTATCCGTTAAATGCCCGTTATGATCTACATAAGCAAATTCAATACCCTTGCTTCCACCTTCTTCTTTTTCAAGTTTGCGCGCTTCCATCTTCTTCTTCTTATCCTCTCGCTTTTTTAAACGCTTTTTTTCTTTTTCACTTTTACTATAGGTCTGTTGCGATTTTGCCATGTACTGTTTTTAAATTAAATTTTTTGTGATGCTTTTTAAGGAATGTAGCACCTCAATATATTCAAAATATACCATTTAGAATATTAAAAACCAAAATTACTAATTAATATAATTTAAATGAAGAAAATAGGACTTCATTTTCATGTAAACCTCGTCTTTTTTTAATTTTCACATTAAATGATACTTGTCTGAAGAAGGATTTGTAGATATAAAAGATATCAGTGTTAACGGCGATTGCTCAATTTATTCAGGCAATTTGAGGATTTTCCATAGAAGACAGGATAATCAAGCTGGAACCATTTTTGCACAAGGTAATTTTGAAATACCCACAGAGACTTTGTAAACAACAATCTCCTTTCTAAAGACCAATAACTAAAAAAGCGTCTCAACCTAAGAGTTAAGACGCTTTTTTAAACATAAATAATCCGATTATATAGCGGCGTTCAATTTTAATGTAATATCACGTTTGCCAATAAGTAAACTATCCTTTTTTTCCAATTTCAAAATATTATTTAAACCACGTTTTGCTATCTTTTTTCTACACGATTTTCTCAAGAATGGATCATCATCAAAAACAAAATGATTAATGGCGTATTCCTCAGTATTGTTCGGTTCTTTTACAACAGCATGTATTTGCTTTAATGTTTTACTGCCCCAATAATTACCCGGTACAAATGTGTAGAATGTATAACGGCCATCTGCATCGGTCTTAACCCAACCTCTATGTTTTACAACTCTTTTGCCGTTAACTTTAGTTGAATTATAATCGCCATCTTCATCTGCTTGACAAATATAAAGAATGACACCGCTTGCTGGAGTAACCCCATCACTTTTGTATATGGTTCCAGAAATCAAGAGCTTTTCAGAAAACGTCTCAAAACCAGGAATGGTGTCTGTGTTATTTAATTGCGCTTCAGAATGGTCATAAATAGCATGGCGCTTTTTATAGTCATGGAGGTTCTGTGATGCATTATCTGCTAATTCTTGTGCATTACCGCTAAGGCAAACAGTTAAAAAACTAGCTAAACTAATAAGTGTTATTAAATTTTTCATGGGGCGATGTTTATATAATCACCTCAAAACTAATCAACTACATGCATGCAACACAAAAAACCGTATGAACGCTAAAAAATTACGTTCAATGAACGAGCGCTATCATGAACCGCAAAAATCATCGGTAAAATCCTTGAATATTTTGATTTTAAGATTTAGTGCTACTTCATTTCTGAAATAGCTTCAACTTCTCCAGAGTATTGAATTTGAAATCGAGATGCACCTCTTAAATTTAGTTCGCTTTTAAGATTTGGGTAAAGTCTAATCATGACATTAAAATTTTCAGAATTGCTTTTGGCTTCGCACAAAATAGTATAACTATTATCTTCATTTTTAGTTGCAGTATAATTTTCCATCACCCCCTTAAACTCAATAGCACTATCCATTCCTCCATAGGCCACTTGCATTTGTCGTTCTCCAAAATAGGGTAAATAAGAATAAATACTATCTCCAGATATTTTTAAGAAATTAGCATTTCCTATTAAATTAATGGCACCTGAATTACTACCGGGAGGTAACAATCCAGAATTTAGCACTTGAGACATGGCATTGGTAGCTTGAGGATATGCCCACTCAGATTCTATTATGAACTTTTGCGCTTCTACCAATGTTCCCAGAGCTTCTATTTCTGCTGAAGTAGCTGTAGATTTTGATGATTTGCATGACACCATCATAAAGCTCATCAAACATAATGCTAATAAAAATCTCATGTTTTATTTTTTCATCTTAAAATACAAAAACTCCTTAAAAGTAGTTGCTAATAAATAGTTAAAATAAGCCTTTTAATGTTGTGGGTTACGAACTTTATAAGCACCAATAGTTAAGAACACTAAAAACCCAATGGTTAAATAACCAATAAAAGAATAAGACCCCAATTGTGTAAAACTATAACTAAATAGACTTGGTGCAATGGCACTTGCAATCACCAAAAAACTCATAACTTTCCCTGTAATAGATCCTAAATAGTTGCGTCCAAAATAACGGGGCCATGTTACGGCATTTACAACTGCAAATAAACCTCCGCACAATCCCAGTCCAAAAATTAATAGATATACACCAAAGGTATTGGCTAAAAACAAAAGTCCAAATGAGGCTAAGAATCCCCCTAAAAGCATGCAATACAAATAGATTTTATGATGTATATAATCACTTAAAACATTACACAACGTTGACACTATAATTGCAATTATAGAAATAGGCAAAAACACAGTAATGGCTTGGGATTTTGTATAATCCTGACTCCCAAAAATGGACACCACATGAAATGTAAACCCCGTTATAAAAAAACTATTGAATGCCAGTGTTAAACCTATCATCCAAAAGGCGCGGGTTTTTTTAGCTTCCTTTAAAGTGAAGTTTTTTTCAACCTTTATAGTTTTAGTTTGTACTTTTTTCTTAGAATTACCGTCTGGTGTTAATCCAAAATTTTCAGGTGTATTTCGATATAACTGAATGATAAAAAAACTAAAAATGAATAAACACAATGCCAGAATTTGCCAACTCAATTCCCATCCATTATTATCTACAAGCTGATTAATAAAAATCGGAGCGCTAGAAAACCCCAAAGAAACGGTAATACTACTTATGGCGTTCACTTTCCCGCGATTTTTATCAAACCACATCATGATCATATTTCGAGAAGACATGGTCAATACACCCTGTCCAAAAAACCGAATAGCAAAAAATAAAAGAGTGATTAAAACGAACGGAATGATCCAAGATTCAAACCCAAGAAACAATTTGATACCTTGGCTAATTTTGAGCGCTATTGAAAATAACAGTAATGAAATCCCTAAAAAGAAAGCAGCAAAAAACGCCACATAACGAGCGCCAAATCTATCAAAAAGCACTCCTGCCCTAGCCACAAAAAAGGCACTTAAAAGTGTGCCAATCATATAAGCATTACTAAATTGGTTTCTCGTTAAACCAAGTGCATCTTTTACAGGATCTGTAAAAACCGAAACACCAACGGTTTGTCCAGGAATGCTTGCCAGTATCCCAACACTACCGATAACCAAAACAATATATCCATAAAATACTGGGGATTTTTTAGGATTTATAAAGGAGAATTTATTTGGGTTTGGCATCATTTAAAAAGTAAGTTTCAAAAGTAGTTGTTTCATAAATAACTTCCCCCTTTTTAGGAGCTAGATTTAAAGGTATAAAGCGGTTTCCATATTCATAAATTATCAATTATTTCAACGCAATAACTTATATTTACTATTCAACATTTGTGCTTTATGCAATGAAAATCAACAAATTCATAATTTTTATATTCCTAGCAGTTTTTAGTAGTTTTCAATGCGTCTGTGCGCAAAATCCAGAACTTGAAATTGTTGGAAAAGTCATTGAAAATGCAACAAAACAACCCATCGCATATGCTACAATCTCTGTCATAGATATCGCGTCAAAAAAAGCTATAACCGGAACGATAACAAATGCTAAAGGCAATTTTTTACTTAAAACAAAAGCTTCTAATTTTTATATAGAAGTCAGTTTTATGGGCTATACCTCTAAAACTTTTAGGGCGTTCAAAATTGAAAATGGAGTTATTGATTTAAGAACAATTGTTCTTGAAGAAGACATACAAGGACTTGATGCAGTTGTAGTTCGCGCGGAAAAATCCCAAACAGAATTCAAATTAGATAAACGTGTTTTTAATGTTGGAAAAGATTTAAGTTCTACTGGAGCGAGTGTTTTTGAAGTGCTTAATAATGTGCCTTCAGTAAATGTAACTATTGAAGGCGACGTGAGTTTAAGAGGGAGTCAAGGTGTTCAGATTTTAATTAATGGCAAACCATCTGTTATTGCCAGCAACGACGGTAACGCCTTAGGAACTATCACCGCAGATATGATTGAAAAGATTGAAGTGATCACAAATCCTTCAGCAAAGTATGACGCCCAAGGCACTTCAGGGATTATCAATATTGTGATTAAAAAATCTGAAAAACGAGGATTGAATGGTGCTGCAACCTTAAATTTTGGTGTGCCAAACAGTAACAGTTTTGGGCTGAGTTTAAATAAACGCACAGAAAAATTCAATCTGTTTAGTCAAATGGGAATTGGTTTGAGAACGTTTCCGGATGAACGTAAAACAATTAATAGGGATTTAGTGAATAACCGATCTATTACGAGCATTGGAGAAAGTGCTTTTGATGAAAAGTTCAGTAATATTCTTATTGGTGCAGATTATCATATTGATAAAATGAATATTGTAACCCTTTCTGGTTCTTATGCTTATGAAAACGAAACGCAAGGTGCTACTTCAAATTTTGAACAAGAAGCGGATAACAACATTGATAAATGGATTAGAAATGAACGTACTGAAGCTACCAACCCGAAACTACGCTATGAATTGCAGTATATTAAAAATTTCAAAAGACATAAGGACCAAACGTTATTGTTTAGTGCTTTAGGAAGTTCTTTTAGAAAAGACCAATCTTCAGAATTTCAAAATAATACCACAGTTGGCGATATCCCTGATTTTAGGCAGAAATCGAGAACAGATTATAAGTTAGAAGAATATACTTTTAAACTGGATTACACTCATCCTTTTTTGGAAAAATATACACTCGAATCTGGTGCGCAATATGTAGTTAATATAGTTGGCAATGATTTTGAAGTTAGTGATTTTATAAACGGTGATTGGGTAAGTGTTCCTGAGTTAACCAATCTATTTGATTTTACCCAAAAAGTATTGGGCATCTATACTACCGCTGCTTTTGAAGGTGAAAAATGGGGTGTTAAATTTGGATTAAGATTAGAAGACACCAACATTAATACTTTGCTTGAAACTACAAGTGAAAATAATAAAAACAATTACGCCAATGTATTTCCAAGCGCACATGCATCCTATAAAATATCAGATGATTTTTCGCTACAACTTGGGTATTCAAGACGTATCAATAGACCCGGTTTAAGAAGTTTAAATCCGTTTTCAAACATTAGAAACAACTTTAGTATTTCTACTGGAAATCCAGATTTACAACCAGAATTCACGAATTCATATGAATTTACGGGGATAAAAAAACTAGATAAAGCATCGTTTAGTTTCAGTATCTATAATAGGAAAACTACCGATGTTATGGAGCGAATTTCTGTGTTCGAAAATAACGTTAGTATTTCCCGCCCTGAAAACATTGGAACTAACACTACTACAGGTTTTGAATTTAATGGAAAGTATGCGCCTATTGATTGGTTTTCAATGAATGGCGATTTTAATATGAACTATTTTGATAGATCGGGCGTTTTTGAAATGACAACATTTGATTTTAGCGGCAACCAATGGTCAACACGTTTAACATCAAAATTTAAGTTGCCAGCCAAATTTGATGTAGAACTATCTGGAAATTACAGATCAAAATATAAAACATTACAACAAGAAATTGCTGAAAATATATTTATGGATTTTGGTTTAAGAAAGAAAATCTTCAAGGGAAAAACAATTCTAAATCTGAGCATTCGTGATGTGTTTGCTTCAAGAGTAAATGAAAGTGTTACCAACCAACCCAACTTCTATTTATTCAATAGCAGACGCCGTGGACGTTTTATAACCTTTGGTATCAGTTATGGATTTGGTAAAGGGGAGGCTATGGAATTTTCGGGACAAAGGCGTTAACTCAATATTTTTTTAACTGCTTTAATACAATCATCCTGAGTGTTTATGTTGGTGTTTAAAGCTATATTCCTATTTCCATATGGGCCGTAAACAACTTGATTGTCTCTTGAAAATAATCCAACCGTTGGTGTAAGAGTAGCACTTGCTAAGTGCATCACACCATTATCAGCAGCTATAAAAATTGACGTATTTGCAATAATCCCTCCCATTTCCCGAATGTCTTTACTATAGAAATTTGGGGCTTTAAAGTTTATTTTTGAGATATTTTCTATCGGAAGCATTTCAATGATATTATAAGTATCCTCAAAGTTTTCCTTTAATTTAGAATAGAAGGCTTCCCACCATTCCTCGGAATAACATTTATCTGCCGTGGCATTGGTGTAAATGCAAATGGTTTTTTTTTGATTTTTTACCAAATCCTCTAAAATATTTTTGCCATTGGAAATCTCATCCTTGGTCAATTTTATATTCAAAACAGGCAGCGGATTGCTGTTTTCCGGATATCCTAATTTGCTTAAATAGCGTCTTAAATTATAAATAGGATATTTAGATATATGCAGATAATCATCGTACTTTTTTTGTATATCTTCATGTACATCTCCAAACACTTTTAAAGGTGCTTTTGCGAGATTGGTCAGTAATCTTCCAGATGAAGAATCTTTATCTCCATTAATCACCATGTCATAGCTTTTCTGCTTAATAGACACCCAACACATTGCGTATTTATATAAATCGCTAAAAGGTTTTCTGGGTAATTTATAAATTTTATCAATAGAATTATAAGTTTCGAAAACAGGGAAAGCAACACCACCTTTAGCAAATAAATCTATTTTACAACCGGGAAAAGTGCTTTCTACTTCTTGAACTAATGGTGTGGTCAATAATTGATTGCCCAACCGATGATTGGGTCTAATAATCAACACCTTTTTGATTGTGATGCTTTTTCCCAATTCGGCAGTTGGTTCTTTATAAGAACTCCCAACCCTTTTGGTTATGGCATGCATGATTTTGCGCCGTTTACCATTTATCCAACCGTTAAAACCCATTACATATTTTTTAATTCACTCACTAAATCAGTTAATGCAGCTTTGGCATCCCCAAATAGCATAGACGTTTTTGAGTTATAAAATAATTCATTTTGAATACCTGCATAACCTGCATTCATACTACGCTTATTCACAACTATATGTTTTGCATTTTCAACATCCAGAATAGGCATACCATAAATAGGACTAGAAGGATCGTTATGTGCTGCAGGATTTACAACATCATTTGCGCCTACTACCAATACAACATCGGCATTTGTGAATTGAGGGTTGATATCATCCATTTCAATTAACAGACCGTAATCTACATTAGATTCTGCCAACAACACATTCATATGTCCGGGCATTCTTCCTGCAACAGGATGAACGGCATATTTTACGTTAACCCCTTTTTTGGTCAATAGTTCTTCCAATTCGTGAATGACGTGCTGCGCTTGGGCTACAGCTAATCCATATCCAGGAACAATAATCACATTGGTTGCATAATTCATCATAATTGCGGCATCACTAGCTGTTGTGCTTTTTATAGTGCCTAGTTCCTTATTAGATCCTTCAATTGCAGCGGTTGCTCCAAAAGCTCCAAAAATAACAGAACCTAAAGTTCTATTCATTGCTTTACACATGGCTACAGTTAGAATAATTCCAGCAGAACCTACTAAAATACCACCAACTAACATGACCATATTATCATATAAAATTCCGGTAATAGCAGCAGCAATACCAGTTAAAGAGTTTAATAATGAAATAACTACGGGCATGTCGGCACCACCAATAGGCAACACAAACAAAATGCCATATACTAAACCTGCCGCTAAAACACCATACGTAAATAACGGACTATGATTTCCTGTTGCAATCATAAAAACAGCCAGAGTAATAATGCCAATAAAAAACAGATTGTTAATAAGGTTGTACTGGGGTATTTTCACAACACTTTTTAGCGAACCATTCAATTTCCCCCATGCAATTAAACTTCCTGAAAAGGTTATTGCTCCAATGATTATCGCTGAAATTACGGTAATAGCCTGTAATGAGTCTTCTATACTTTTACTGAATTCCACAAGACCAATTAAAGCAGCACTTGCGCCACCAAAACCATTAAACAAAGACACCAGTTCAGGCATTTTTGTCATTTCAACCTTAATAGCGATCAAATAACCTATGATAGACCCTATAACTATTGCAGCTCCAATTAGAATATAAATGATTGGTGCCACCTCTAAATCGTGGATAAAAATAGTTCCAACAATCGCAATTACCATTCCTACTGCGGCTATAGTATTTCCGCTTTTAGCAGTATCTGGATGCCCTAATCGTTTTAAACCGACGATAAATGTAACCGTTGCAATTAAATATATAACACTTAATAAAACACTCATTATTTTTTCTTTTTAAACATTTGCAACATTCTGTGGGTTACGGCAAAACCTCCCACAACATTTAATATTCCTAATACAACAGCGATAAAACCTAATGTTAAAGCTACATAGTCGTCTGGACTGGCATGCAACATTACCAAAATAGCACCTACAATTACAACGCCACTTAATGCGTTTGCGCCAGACATTAACGGTGTGTGCAAAACGGCAGGGATACTTTTAATCACTTCTACACCAACAAAAATGGCAAGAATAAGTATATAGACTATTTGTAAATTATCACTAATAAATTGAATGATCTGTTCCATGATTTTTTTAGTTTTTTCGGATGTTACCGTCTTTTACAATGAGGGTTTCATCTGTTATTTCTTCTTCCAAATCCCATTTAAAATTGGCATCTTCTGTTAAATGCACAAGGAAATTATAGATGTTTTTTGCAAACAATTCACTTGCATTAGTTGCTACACTTTCGGGAGCAATGGTAGTTCCAATTACCTTGACACCATTTATGATAACTGTTTCATTAAGTTTGCTCAACTCGCAATTTCCGCCCTGTGCAGCAGCTAGATCTATGATTACCGCTCCGTTTTTCATCTGTTCAACTTGTTCCCTGGTAATTAAAGTTGGTGCTTTTCTACCGGGAATATTTGCCGTTGTAATGACTAAATCGGCTTGAAATAAAGATTTATTAACAGCTTCTTTTTGTCGTTTAGCAAAGTCTTCTGAAGCTTCTTTAGCATAACCACCTTCAGATTCCTCGCCTTCATTATCTACAGAAATAAATTTTGCGCCCAGAGATTCTGCTTGTTCTTTGGTTTCGCTTCTAATATCTGTGGCTTCTACTACTGCACCCAATCTTTTGGCGGTTGCAATAGCTTGTAAACCTGCAACACCCACACCAAAAATCAAAACTTTTGAAGGTGTGATAGTTCCGGCAGCAGTCATCATTAACGGGAAAATTTTGGTCATTTCATAAGCACCAAGAATCACAGCCTTATAACCCGCTAGATTATTTTGCGAACTTAAAACGTCCATATCCTGAGCTCTTGAAATACGCGGAATGGCATCCATAGAAAATGCAGTAGCGCCTTTTGCCGCAATAGCTTCAATTAATTTAGGATTTGATTTATGATACAGCTGACTGATTAAAATTTGCCCTTTATCAACCAGTTTTAAATCTTCGTCATCAAAAGGATTGATTTTAATTAAAACATCCGCTTCTTTAAATACAACACCTCGTTTTTCTATACTGGCATTAACAGCTGTAAAATCAGAATCTTTATAGGAAGAACCTTTACCAGCTTCTTCTTCAACTATGATTTGGAATCCTTTTGCTATTAATTGCTTTGCAATATTTGGAGATAATGAAACCCGTTTTTCGCCCTTTTGAGTTTCCTTTAGAATACCAATCTTCATTTTGGATATGAGTTAGTTTGGTTAGAGTTGACTTTTAAGTTATTCAAAAATCAAGACACAAATATAGCCAAAAGCACCTACTTTTAATTAAAACTAAAATACTTTTGAAGATAGTTTATTGTTAGTATCTAATCATTGAAAAAATTTTAACAATAGATATGATACATTCAATTTTAAATATTTCATAAAATTAATAATTATTATAGCAAAGTAGAACTGGGCATTTTCAATAGTTGACGATGAAAACTCAACTTACTTGTTTTGATTTATGCAGAACATTTAAAACAAGCCCCAAAATGATTAAAGCGATACCCAATAAACTCCAAAAAGAATAGACTTCACTAAACAATGTGATTCCTAAAAGCAACGTGAAAATAACTTCTAAATATTTTAAAGGTGCTATTAGGTTTGTTGCGGCAGATTGAAATGCTTTCGTCATATATACTTGTCCGAAATACCCAAAGAACCCAAGTCCTAATAACAAAAACCATTCTTTACCAACGGGTTGCACCCAATTATTTATGGATAACACACCACCAACTATAGCCGAAATAACCATGAAATAGTTAACCACAACAACGGGATGATCGTCCTTACCTATTTTGCTAATAATGATATAAACCAAGCCACTAAAAATCGCGGATATAAAAATTAATAGTAAGCCATAACCACTTAAAGTTTTATCAAATCCTTTCAATATAATAACACCTGAAAATGCCATGGCAAAAAACAACCATTGCAAAAGTTTCATTTTTTCCTTTAGAAAAATAATAGCGAAAACTGCAGCAAAAATGGGTGCTAAATAGCGTAATGAAACCGCAGTACCAATGGGTAAGTATTTGGTGGACATAAAGAACAACGCCATTGAAGTCAAACCAACTAAACCTCTAATTATGAGTAACCCTCTTTTGTTTCCTAATATTGGAATGTTATTTTTCAGAAGAAATCCGAAGGTAAAAAACAAGCAGCTAAAAGCTCTAAAAAACACAATTTGAAATGCATTCATATGCACCAAATGTTTCACAATACCATTCATACATGCAAATGCCAAAGTGCTGAAAAGCATGAATTTTATGGCGTTTTTAATTTCCAAATGTTAGTAGGATTAAACTTAGTTGTTACGTAGGTATTGGCTAGTTTAAGATTTGTGCGGCTATAAAATCGAAGATTTTCAGGGAATGTAAAATTAGTTTATTAGAATTTTTGGAACTAATATTTAGTTTAAAGTTAAGCATTTATTGTAGGTATTTCGGTTTTATTCGTTCTTTCTATATTCCCACATCAGATCTTCTATTTTCCAAGTATAATCCTTTACTTTTCTTGAAACTTCAAGTAATTCTTTGTCATTCGCATATGACATTAAAAGTTCATCACTAATTTTTAGTAAGATTTTCGAAGCATAATTTATACGTTTTTTTAGTATTTTAATTCTATCTTCTTCAATCAAATTATCTTCTTCATTTAGATTTTCAACACTCCAATCAAATTCAGATTTTTTTAATATAAACTTAGTTTGTTCTTTATTTATTGGCTTAAATCCTAAATTTAATGCAACTTTTAAAGAATTGTTATAGTTTTTTTCTCTGACTCCCCTTCCGTTTTCAATGGTTATTCTTTGTTCCTTTCTTTCGTAAAAGAGATAAGGTAAAATTGTTTCTTTTAATGATTTTGTTAGAATCCCTTTCTTTCTTTGCTTTGGAAGAACGTACCAATGTAAGTCATAATCCATATCTAATACAGCACCGACATAAACTCCTAAAGTATTTTTTATAAAAAAGAATCTTGATGAGCTAAAACTGCTAACGGAGTCTTTTTGTTTTGGTTGTTCACGCCATACTTTTCCAACATCAACAGTTTCGCTAATTGGTCGAGTAAAAATTGATTCTTGACCTTTTTTGTTATTCAGGCGGTCAATATATTTCCTAATTTCTCTTTCTGTCATTTTTTTCTTAAATGAATGCTAAGTCTCTTTAACTCCTAAAAGATTTAAAAAAAATAGTGAATATTAGTGAAATACGTGGCTTAGTATAATTTTCCTTTTAACTTCAAAAAGTTTAAACCAGTTCAACACACAAAATTATTCTTTAGGCGCATACCCATGAATTTCCTCAAAAACTTCATCAAAGTTCACACGCAAATAGGAATTCAATTTTTTACGGTATTCCCCTCTTAACCACTCCACAAAGTTAAACGTACTTTTACTAATGCACTTGGTGTAACGCTTTACCCTGAAGTCAATATCATCTCCTAATTTTTTTGCTAAAGCCAATGCATCATAAACATCTTCGCTATTTTCAATACAGATTCTTCCGTGTTGCGCTATAGAACGTTCTAAAACCACTTTAGAGGATTCTCCTGCTCTAATGGACTCCACATACGTTTTTTGAATGTCAAAATACACATCCTTAGATTTAGCAAACTCCTGACGTAAATCGTCCGGCATTTCATATCTAAAATTGCTCTCTAATTCTTCATCACTTAAAATCGCATCCAGATAATAATTAGGTGACTTAAAGATCCGTTGCCAATCCAGATTATCTCCCCAAGGCCCAAATCTGTGGAAATTATTTCCCAAATCAATTACAGAGAATTTGTCTTTATTTTCTAAAACACGAGACCCACGACCAATCATTTGATAATATAAGGTCAACGATTTTGTGGCACGATTTAAAATGATACTTTCAACAGTTGGCTCATCAAATCCCGTGGTTAAAATACTAACGGAAGTTAAAATGGCATCAGGAGTCTTTTTAAACCATTTTAAAATCATGGCACGCTCTTTCTTGGTATTGGTATTATCCAAATGTGCCACAGGATAACCTGCTCTTCTAAAGGTATCGTAAACGTGCAAAGACGTTGTAATACCGTTATTAAAAATTAGTGTTTTCTTGCCTTTAGAACGTTCTTCATAAGCTCGTAAAAGCTTACTCAACATATCATTATCGGTATATAAATCTTCTGAAGACTTTACCGTATAATCTCCATTTGCCCCAACTACAAGCGATGTTAAACCTACGTTATAACTAAACATTTCGGCGCGCGCCAAAAACCCCCGTTCTATTAAAGATTCTATAGTTTCACCTACAATAAGTTCATCATAATTATCCGTCATCGGTAATTCCATACTAGAACTTAAAGGTGTTGCGGTAACGCCTAAAATAAACGACTGACTAAAAAACTTGAATAATTTTGTGAAGGAGTTGTAATGCGCTTCATCAATAATAACTAAACCAATATCAGAAATATCCAGTTTATCATCATTCAGCCTATTGTTTAAGGTTTCAACCATGGCTACAAAACAGCTATAATCTGCTTGATCGCTTAAATCTGCCTTACTATCCACCACCTTATTTATCACACCAAATTCCGTAAGCATATTAGAGGTTTGCTTACACAATTCAATACGGTGCGTCATTACCAGCACCTTCTTTTTATGGGTTTTTAAAAACTGTCTAACAATTTCAGAAAAAATGACTGTTTTACCACCACCAGTTGGTAATTGATATAATAAGTGATAATCTTCAGGAGACTCTTCAAAACTCTTAAAAATTTTATCTATCGCTCCTTTTTGGTAACTATATAAATCTTTCCCCGTTTTTCGCTCTTGCAGTTCTATTTTCGAAATCGCCATACTTAAATTTTGGTAAGTTGCAAAAATAACACCTTTATCGGGTATTATAAAGAGGATTGGACTTAAAGTTATTAAGGAATTTCAACTATTTATGTTTATATCCGCAAGTTTATTTTTAAAAGCACATCTAAAATAACATGACCTTAAATTCAAAACCCATGAAACAGTACTTCTATATTTTTTTAGCACTACTGACTTTTACAGCTTGTAGTACTAATCCAGAGGCGAATAGCGATGATGATGACGACATGGAAATGGAAAACCCTGAAAGCACATCTCCAAACATTTTGCTGGTTATCGCAGACGATATGGGTCTAGACGCAACTCCAGGCTATAATATTGGTAACATCAAACCAAATATGCCCGATCTTCAAAGCTTGATGAATTCTGGGATTAAATTCAATAATTTATGGGCTAACCCAGTATGTACACCATCTAGAGGCACTATTATTACTGGAAAATATGGTTTTAGAACCAACGTATTGGCAGTTGATGATGTATTATCCACTTCCGAAACTTCATTGCAAAAATATTTAGATACGAACACAAATAACGCATATGCACACGCCGTAATTGGTAAATGGCATTTATCCACAGACCTAAATCATCCAAACGATATGGGTGTAGATTATTATGCTGGTTTTAGTGGTGGCGGACTCAGGTCTTATTTTGATTGGACTTTAAATACAAACGGTACAACAAGCTCGTCAACCGACTATACCACCACAAAATTTACCGATTTAGCCATAGACTGGGTTGGCGCACAAACCAAACCATGGTTTTTATGGTTGGCATACAATGCACCACACACACCTTTTCACGTACCACCAAATAATTTACATTCCCAAGGTACTTTAGCTTCAGATGATGCGAGTATCAACGCAAACCCACTACCCTATTATATGGCTGCAATAGAAGCTATGGATACAGAAATGGGAAGATTGATAAATTCGCTTTCAGCAGAAGAAAAAGAAAATACAATTATCATTTTTATTGGTGATAACGGCACACCGGGACAAGTTGTCCAAGAACACCATCGCAGACGTGCCAAGGGCAGTATTTACCAAGGTGGTGTAAATGTGCCTATGGTAATTTCAGGTAAAGACGTTACCAGGGCCAATGCTTCAGAGGATGCACTTATAAACGCTACAGATTTATTTGCAACCATCGCAGATATAGCAGGCACGGGCACCACAGAAATTAACGATAGCAAAAGTTTTAAAGAATTATTGAGCACTACTTCAAGTACCGGGAATCGCGATTACGTTTATTCAGAAAACGACGATTACACCATCCGAAACAGCACCCACAAATACATTTATTTCAGCGATGGTTCCGAAGCTTTATACAATTTAGGAAATAACCCATTAGAAAACCCGAATCTTTTAAATGCAAATCAATTACCATTAAGTAGTGCTGATGCTGAAATAAAAGATGTTTTGACGGCAAAGGTTCAGGAGATTAGGGATTAGGTTTTTTGAAATATTTAGAGGGTTTTGGTTTATTTGGGCGCCGTTTCAATCCCTAGCGCGTGTGTTTGCTTGGGTTGGGTTTTGAATTTAAGGTTGACTTGTTTGGTGTAGGTTTATTTAACGTTGTTGTCTAAGAAAGTTACGTGGTTTAAGCACTAAAGTTAGCAAAAGAAAACGAACCAAAATTTAACCTTTAGAATTTTAAATTAAATACTTGATTATCAATTAATAGTTACGCTATTAGAGCCTGTATTTACATGATTTCAATCTCACTTCTAATTCAGTAATTCTATCAATTAGTCCTTCAAAATTTAAACTTTCACCATAGATCATACTTTCCCTCATAATTTCATAATCATTCTTCCATTCTTTTAGTTTCCCCTTTGGTGGTAAAATAGAAACTTTTTCTGGTGAATGGTTAGAGTAATTAAGACCACGAAGTAGATTAAACTTGGATCGATGTTTTACAATAATTGAATATAAATCTTCATCCAATAATGCTTCCATTCCATGCTCAGTATCCATTAGTTTTTCCAAGTCATAATGGTGCCTAGTCATTCTTTCTGTTCTAATATATTCATCTCTTTTTTGAAATTCTTCATGTAATAAAAATATTTTTTCTAAAAAAGTCCTTTTAGGCAGGACGGTTGGAATAGAAAATGGTATGCCTGAAAATTTTTGTTCTGGGTATTGGATACCTATTAAAGATTGAATTTCTCTACTCTCTGTTGGTTCTATTAATGATCTAGCTCCAACTTCAACAATTACTTTTGGAAGCATATAGGGAATTGGTTCAGTTATAGAGTTGTAATGAATTTCTATTACTTGAGGGTCTTTGTCGGAATCATTTGTTTCTCGGACTTCAATCTTAAATGTTTTAAGACCATTTTTTAAAAGTTCAGTTTCTAATAACTTGGGTAGTTCGGTACTGGTATATTTGCATGAAGCTTTTCTTAATCTTGAAATTTGAGTTTTACTTAGTTCTCCTTCAAAACCTAATACTTTTCTGTTAATACATAAATCAATATCCTCTGAAAACCTTTCAATTATGCTCCATGCCTTACTAAGTGATGTTCCACCTTTAAATATAAGATTAGAGGAAACTTCCAAGTTAAAACTTGCGTTTAAGCATTGAGTTACCCAAAAATCCTTTTCTACTGCAAAAGAAGGAAGACCTGTTTTAGCACTTACCTGAGCTATAATTGTTTTTTGTCTATCTTGAGTTAAATTAAACCATTCTTTCATTTATCCAGTCTTTTGTTTAGTGTTGAAAAAAATATTTTTGCTATCCAAGCAGGTGCTAATTTTGCGTCATGTTTTACTAAATCAACTTTTTCTTTTGATAATATAGATTCAATTTTTTGAATAATTTCTTCAGTAATATTTTTTTGACCAATTTCTTTAAGTGCTTGAATTACTAAACCTGATATTTCACCTTTAACAGCAAGATTTTTCGGTGTAGTTTTTTTAAATTTTATTTTTCTATTTTCTATTTGTATATCTCGTGGTGAACCGTCGGTTAAATACACAATATTCATAGGTATTTGAGTTGACAATCCTAGCTTGTTTAGAGCATTAATCCCCGTAGGAATAATTTTAGCCTTATCTCGCTTGGCGATCGCTTTTGCAATTTCATCCATTGAAGGAAAAAGAATCCCTAAAATGTTGTCGTTTTTTGGATATAAGTAAATTCCGTGGGCAAGACGAATTAAAAAACCATCATTTTCTAGCTTGTTTAATACATTATTTATTGCATTTGTGCTTCCCAATTCGATAAAATCTTTTGGGAAAAATATCTTTCCACGCTTATAGTTTTTAATACTTTTAACTATCTTATTTTTAACGGATAAAGGGTGATTTCTTGTTTTATTCATGTTATAAATTTAGTAAATATTTATAACAATAAGAAATCTTGATTTAATTAATTTATAATAGATGTTTCCTTCATAATTTACATAAGTTATTTGTTTCAAAAATGAGAATCAATGTATTTGAAAGAATTATAATAAATTTTATAAACAAAATATTAATAATATTGGCTCTAATGATTCCCTGACAAAAAATCGTTTCATTACTTTTTATCAAGTGTTGCACAAAATTAGCTATTCATCCTACCCTACTCAAAAATTAATTTTTACTTTTGAAAAAAACAGAACAGCATGCAAATCAACGATAAATCCCAAACCACAGCATATACCCCTTCATCTGAACGCTATAATACAATGACCTACAAAAGGTCTGGAAAAAGCGGTGTGTTATTACCCGCTATTTCATTGGGGCTTTGGCATAATTTCGGATTTGTAGATAACATCCAAAACGGCAGGGAGATTTTAAGAACTGCATTCGATTTAGGAATTACCCATTTTGATTTAGCAAACAACTACGGCCCTCCATATGGTTCTGCTGAAGAAAATTTCGGCACCATTTTTAAAAAAGATTTTAAATCCTACCGTGATGAATTATTTATAGCCACAAAAGCAGGTTATGATATGTGGGCTGGACCTTATGGTAATTTAGGGTCTCGCAAATATTTAATGGCTAGTATAGACCAAAGTTTAAAACGTATGGGATTGGATTATGTAGATGTGTTCTATCATCACAGACCAGATCCTGATACACCTTTAGAAGAAACCATGGGTGCTTTGGCAGATATTGTGCGCCAAGGAAAAGCATTGTACGTAGCCATTTCAAATTACCAACCCAAAGAAACACAACAAGCAGCAGAGATTTTAAAAAGGCTCAATGTACCTTTTATACTGCACCAAGCGAGATATTCCATGTTTGACCGTTGGGTGGAAGATGGACTTCTAGATACTTTAGAAAAAAACGGCGTGGGCTGTATTACATTTTCGCCCTTAGCACAAGGCATGTTGACCGATAAATATTTAAAAGGCATCCCAAAAGATTCCAGAGCTGCTAAAAATTTAACGTATTTAAACGAAGAAACCGTTAATAGTAATATTGAGAAAATTCAGAAACTGAATGCTATTGCCGAAAGTCGTGACCAAAAATTATCACAAATGGCTATTGCTTGGAATTTAAGACACCAACAAGTGGCATCTGTTTTAGTTGGTGCTAGTTCTTCCAATCAGTTAAAGGAAAATGTTAAAGCTTTGGATTATTTGAGTTTTACTAATGAAGAGTTGCAGTTGATTGATGGGATTGTAAGGTAATTTATTCCTTAATAACAATAAAAGTCACTCTAACACCCTTAGCTAAAGCCCATACTTTTCTTGAAATTAATTTTACATTTTCATCTACAATTTTATATTCTGCGGTATTAGGTCCTGATGATCCTGTATTTATAGCAAAAAAGTCAATTTTATTAATCCCATCTATCAAATCTAATTTAAGGCCTTTGTAATTTTGAGTCAAATAAATATTGGATTGAATGATATCATCGTTTACTAAAATACGTAACAAATCCCCATCGATAGCAGAATGGTCCCGAACCAAAATGGTTACTGACTTAGAAGTAGTTCTATAATCCCCCCAATAAGCATCTTCCTTAATTCCTGCATTTAAGCCATGGCCTTCTGGCAACAATTCCTTTTCTAGTTTGTCCAATTTCTTGGTGTATAATTCCCCAGGATTTTTAAACTCTTCCTGTGGAAACATTGAAAATTCCTTTTTAGGAAATTCTAGCCTACCCACTACTTTTGGAGCAGAAACACCATCAAATTGATTATTTTCTTTCGGTTCTTCGGGTACTATTTTTTTGTTATCCAATGAATCTTTGGGAGCTTCTATTGCGGGTATTATGATACCAGAATTTTTCTTAGAATCTATTTGTGCGTTTCCGCTTGCCGCAAAAACAATAACTATAAAACAAGTAATTAAAAATCTCATTATTCTTCTACTTTGTGTTTTAAAAGCATCGAAATATGTGACAAAGATATTTCTTTATCTTAAACATAGCCCTCTACCTTTCAAAATTTATAACTATGTTAACAATAACTGTTCCTAAATAGAATTTGATTTTTATGGTATCGTTTTTGTGTTTTAACATGGCATTAACAATTGTCTAACAAAAACATAAAAATCATGAGACGTACAAATTCAAGCCCAGAAGTAAATGCCGGATCTATGGCAGACATCGCATTTTTATTATTAATCTTTTTTTTGGTCACTGCCGCAATTCCGAAGGACACAGGCATCAATCGACAACTTCCCAAAGAATGTCCTCCCGGAATAGATTGCAATTCTATTATAGCCGAACGGAATATTCTGAAAATTGCCATAAACGCTAAAAATGAAATTATGGTCGATAACGAAATAGCTACTGTGGACGACATTAAAGATTTAGCAAAGACTTTTTTAGACAATAATGGCGATGGAAGTTGCACCTATTGTAATGGTAATAAAAACGAAACATCATCTGACAATCCAAGTAAAGCAGTAATTTCATTGCAAACCGATAGAAACTCAAATTACAATCAATTTATTGAAGTACAGGATGAACTCACTAAAGCCTATTTTGAATTACGTAAAACTTATGCTGAAAAAGTGCTCAACAAACAAATTGATAATTTAACAAAAGACGAGTTGAAACAGGTTAAGGATGCTTATCCTTTTATTCTTTCGGAAGCAGAAACGAGATGAAATAAAGATAAATGAGAATAGATAAAGAAAATAGATAAAAAGAGTCATTAAGTTCTCTTTGATAAACTCCTAGACCTGTTAGCCCCGAAATTTCGGGGTTTGACAATTAGAGATTTGCAGTTATAGCATTTCAACTTTAATAGGGTATTAATACGCATTAAAATACACCTTTACCTAAGCTTAGGGAGTTCAAAAAACAAACCTATTTAGATTGGGTAAACACATTCTAAAATCCTCGGAGTTTTTAATTTATAACATTCATGAATCCGATGGATTCACATATTTATAACATCTATGACTAAAAAAGATACGACCCCATCGGGGTCGAACATAAAAAACAATTAGTCTATATACATGCAACCCCTTCGGGGTTTAAAAACTTATGAAGCTCTCAATTTTACTCTAATTTATTTCATCTTAAAAAACCACCTCCTTTGGTGGTGGTCATGTTCATATGGCTTTGCCTGAAATGAAACCGTTTGTATTTTTTGTTTCAACCAGAGGCAGCCATTTTGTTTGCTTATAGTTTGTAAAAGCCCCTTTTAGGGGCAATTCAAAGCCACCTTCTAAGAAGGTGTGATTTTTACTGTTATGTATTGAAGCTTAATTTAATTTTTGTCAAGCACTTAATTTTTCTTAGGAATCCCATAATCAATGCAAACTTTTCGTCTGCCCCACTCTTTTGCAGCTTTTACATCCACGCCCATGTAAATATCAATGCGGTTTGTCCAGCGCGAATGCATTCTGTCTTTAACGAGATATACCCCTTCTAATCCTTCAATGATTACGGGGGTATTGTGTTTTAAACCCAGTCGTTGTAAATCCCGAGACACGGCTATATATTTCATTCCGGGTTTTAAACTATCACCAAAAGCAGTAATATTTGGGTTTGAATCGGTTTGATAGGCTAATGAATTATAGGCTGTTGCAGTAACTGTTCTTGAATGCCAATTGAAGGCATCTTTAAAGCTATCTTCTGCTTTCTTACAATTAAAAAGCACTAGTAAAATAAGTAATGGGAAAATTTTCAAAACATGGTTTTAGTTCTTTTAAAGATAAAGAATTAAAACTAGTACTCTAATAATGCCTTCAACGCCACTTCAAATCTATTCTTAGAAAGATACTGTTGTTCTAATTGGCTCGCAAAAGGTATTGGCGTTTTCATACTTGCAACACGCTTAACCGGTGCATCTAAATACTCAAAACAATGTTCCATTAGTAATGCTGAAATATCACTAGCAATCCCACCAAATAATGAATCTTCTTGAAGAATAATGGCGCGTCCTGTTTTTTTAACCGAAGTATAAATGGTTTCAGTATCCAAAGGTTGTAACGTCCTCAAATCAATAAGATCTGCCGAAATTCCTGGGTTATTGCTTAGGGTTTCCAACGCCCAATGAACCGTTGCGCCATAACTAATAATGGTAATAGCATTTCCGCATTGAATAACTGATGCTTTTCCAAAGGGTAATGTATAATAATCGGTTGGCACATCTTCTTTAATAGTTCTGTACAAGCCTTTATGCTCAAAAAACAATACCGGGTTTGGATCGTTAATAGCAGTTGCCAATAAACCTTTAGCATCATAAGGAAATGCTGGATAGACAACTTTTAATCCGGGGGTTTTGGTAAACCAAGCTTCATTGGTTTGCGAATGAAACGGGCCCGCAGCAACGCCACCTCCACAAGGCATTCTTATCACAACATCGGCTTCTTGTCCCCATCTGTAATGGGATTTTGCCAAATAATTTACAATAGGATTAAATCCCGAAGATGCAAAATCCGCAAATTGCATTTCTACAACACTTTTGATGCCCGCGATTGATAAACCCATAGCCGTTTCTACAATTGCCGATTCACAAATCGGTGTATTTCTAACTCTTTCTTTTCCAAATTCCTCGACAAAACCTTCGGTAATTTTAAAAACGCCACCGTATTCCGCAATATCTTGTCCCATGAGTATCAAATTATTATGGCGTTCCATACTTTGTTTTAAACCTTCGGAAAGAGCATCAATAAATCTAATTTCTTTTGAATTATTATTTGGAGTAATTGATTCATATTCAAAAGATTTGAACACATCATTTAATTCTTTTATTTCATTTGGAATAATATCTTCTTCATTAAATGCAAGCTCTAAATGTTCTTGTATTTCAGCAATGATTTCATCTTTAATTTTAGTTTTATCAGCTTCACTTAAAATAGCTTCATTCAGTAAAAAGGATTCAAAATTTAAAATAGGATCTTTAGTTTCCCATGCGCTTAAAAGTGTTTGGGGGACATATTCTGTACCACTCGCCTCTTCATGCCCTCGCATTCTAAACGTTTTAAATTCAATTAAAACAGGATGTGGATTTTCGCGGATGCTTTCTGCTATTTCTGAAACTTTGGAATACACTTCAACTATGTTATTTCCATCAACAATATGGGATTCCATGCCGTAACCCAATCCTCTGTCGGCTAGATTTTCACAATTATACTGCTCGTTGGTCGGCGTTGACAAACCATATCCATTGTTTTCAATACAGAATAAAACTGGCAATTGCCAAACGGAAGCCACATTTAAGGCTTCATGGAAATCGCCTTCACTAGTACCTCCTTCTCCTGTAAATACTGCTGTGACTTGATTTTTGCTTTTCACTTTTGAAGCTAAAGCAATACCATCTGCAACACCCAACTGTGGTCCCAAATGGGAAATCATCCCAACAATATTGTACTCTTGTGTTCCAAAATGAAAAGACCTGTCTCTTCCTTTAGTAAATCCAGACGCTTTGCCTTGCCATTGTCCAAATAACCTATAAAGCGGAATGTTTCTAGTAGTGAAAACACCTAAATTTCGGTGCATTGGCAAAATATAGTCTTCAGGATTTAATGCCAGGGTCACACCTACAGAAATGGCTTCCTGTCCAATCCCAGAAAACCATTTGCTCACTTTCCCCTGACGGAGCAATACAAGCATTCTTTCTTCAATCAACCTTGATTTCAGCATGTTTGTATAAAGACCAATTAATGTGTCTTTTTTTAGCTTTTCAATGTTATAATTGAAGTTTAGATTGTGCATCAGTATCATTTAATATTTCAAATATAGAACAAAAAGACCGCTTTTAATCTATTCAAATTCTTTACAATCTTTTGTACATTTGTGATTCAATCTATTTAATCATTTCTTTATGAATTCCATCCCAAGTGTAGATTTGCGTGATTTTACTTCTGATAGCACAACTAAGAAGCAAGATTTTGTTGATGCCATAGGAAAAGCTTATGAAGATATTGGTTTTGTGGCCCTAAAAGGTCATTTTTTAGATGAAGCGCTAGTTGAAAATTTATATAAAGAAGTTAAAAGGTTTTTTGATTTACCAGTTGCCATTAAAAAGAAATATGAAATCCCTGAAATTGCTGGTCAGCGCGGTTATGTTTCCTTTGGAAAAGAAAGCGCAAAAGGTAAAAAAGAAGGCGATTTAAAGGAATTTTGGCATTTTGGACAGTATGTTGAAGATGATGAAAAATTAAAAGCAGAATATCCAAGTAATCTTATAGTCAAGGAATTGCCTGAATTTAATAAAATTGGCAAGCAGGCTTATGAAATGCTCGAAAAAACAGCAAAATATGTACTAAGGGCATTAGCGTTACATTTAGGTTTGGAAGAAACTTATTTTGACGCTTATATCCACAACGGAAATTCAATTTTAAGACCGATCCATTACCCACCAATTACGCAGGAACCTAAAGAAGCTGAAAGAGCTGCCGCACATGGCGACATCAATTTAATTACATTATTAATGGGCGCTCAAGGCAAAGGTTTACAAGTGCAAAACCATAAAGGCGAATGGATTGACGCCATTGCAGAACCTGACGAATTAATGATAAATGTTGGCGATATGTTATCAAGACACACTAATAATAAACTAAAATCTACGATTCATCGTGTTGTGAATCCGCCGAAGGAACTTTGGGGCACTTCAAGATATTCCATTCCGTTTTTTATGCACCCGATAAGTGCCATGAAATTGAATGTTTTAGAGGAATGTATAGACGAAAACAACCCAAAACAATTTGAGGATATTACAGCAGGCGAATTTTTAACAGAACGCTTAATTGAATTAGGATTGATAAAAAAATAGTTTTCAGTCACAGTCTCAGTAAACAGTCGCAAATCGTGATTACTGAGACTGTGACTGCGACTGTAAACTTATAAAGATGGATTTACAAGACCAATTAAAAAACCTTTTCCCAGAACATACTCCAGAAGAGGCTGATGAAACAACAAACAACGCTTCGGATATTTGGATGCAAGATGATCCCATTATTTGTAAATACGAAAAACGAAAGGGCAAAGCAACTACAATTTTAGAAGGCTATACTGGTGCTGCAGAAGATTTTAAAGCTTTAGCCAAAGAGATTAAAACCAAATTAAGCGTTGGCGGGAGTTTTAAAGAAGATAAAATCATCATTCAGGGAGATTATAGAGATAAAATAATGCAAATGCTAAAAGACAAAGGCTTTGCAGTAAAACGGGTTGGAGGATAAATTATGGAAACGCAAACATTACATATTACCAATGGTGGCAATCTCACCGGGGTTTTAAAAGAATTAGAGATTGAAGGCGAGAAACTCACTTGGCAAGAAATATTATGCGAAGGGCCTACACAGGAAATTATTCATTCAGATGAATTTATTGGGTTAAGACAGTCTTTTCTTAATGATTATTACAACATTGAATTAGACTTAAACAAAGTTGAATTTGCAATGGGCCAGTTGGCCAATCCAGAGCGCTATTCGGAAATAGTATTGTGGTTTGAATACGATTTGTTTTGTCATATTAATATGATTGCTGTGATAAATCTACTGCGTCAAAAACACATAGACTTACCTATTTACCTAGTTTCTAGCGGTAGAGTTGCTGGAAGCAAGAGCTTAAAAGGTTTCTCTGAACTAAAATCCAATCAGCTTGTGAAGCTTTACAAAAATAAAGTGAAATTGACTCCAGAAGATATTGATTTAGCAGGCACGCTTTGGGGAATTTACAATGGACAAGACCATAATCTTTTAAAACCTTTTATTGTTAAAAGTTCTTCTTTCAAATATTTAAGTAATTGCTTAAAAGCACATTTAGAGCGTTTTCCAGATTCTAAAACCGGCTTGAATATTTTGGAAACCAACATCCTTAATCTGGTTATTAATAATGAGATTAAATCCAAACATCATTTATTGGGCTATGCTTTAAATTATCAAGGTTATTATGGGTATATCGATTTACAATTAGAAAGAATCATCAATCGTTTAAGTATCTTTTTCACCATTAAAGATGAAAGTATTGAGCTAAATAGAAAAGGACACGAAGCATTACTTGGGCAACATAATTTTTCAAAAGACATTGAAAATGATATGGTTTTTGGAGGTGTTAAAAAATTAGATTTTCAGTTTAGTAAGTCTGAAAACAAGCTCATTAAATCGCCGTTTAATGTCAATTAAAGCATCAGAATTGATTTTAAATCCAGATGGCAGTATTTATCATTTGAATTTAAAACCTGAAGATATTGGGGATACCATAATTTTTGTTGGCGACCAAGATCGTGTTTCTCTAGTAACAAAACATTTTGATAACATCGATTTTGAAACTCAAAAACGAGAATTTAAAACACATACAGGAACTTATAAAGACAAACGAATTACAGTTATTTCAACAGGTATTGGAACCGATAATATTGATATTGTTTTAAACGAACTCGACGCGCTGGTAAACATTAATTTTGATACTAGAACAGTAAACGACAAACTCAAAAACCTCGATATTATAAGAATTGGCACTTCGGGGTCAATACAAAAAGATATTCCTGTAGATTCATTTTTAATCAGTTCTCACGCTATCGATTTTAATGGGATGTTGCATGCTTACCAAACCGAAACTATTGCAAACCCAGAATTGGAAGACGCATTTGTTACCCAAACAAATTGGGATAGCAACAAAGCAAAACCTATTATTGTTGAAGGTTCCAAGGAACTTATAGACAAATTCAAAAGTAACAAAACACACCACGGAATTACTGCTACTGCAAACGGGTTTTACGGCCCTCAAGGTCGGGTGTTACGCTTACCGCTTAATAATCCAGACTTAAACAGTAAAATTGATAGTTTTAATTCCAACGGATTAAGAGTTACCAATTTAGAAATGGAAACTTCGGGCATTTATGGTTTAGCGAAACTACTGGGGCATAAAGCAATATCACTAAACGCCATTATAGCAAATCGTACTACTGGCGATTTTAGCACTAATCCAACCGAAACTATAGAACGTTTAATTACATATACTTTAGAACGCATTTAAATGAAGACAGTAAATATTGGCGGTGTGCCAGAGCATTTCAATTTAGCTTGGTATTTAAGCTTAAAAAATGGAGAATATAAGGACGAAGGCATTAATTTAAGGTGGCACGATTACCCAGGAGGAACGGGAGCCATGTGCAAAGGTTTAAGAAACGGAGATATTGATATTGCCGTCATTTTAACCGAAGGCATCATTAAAGATATCATTGCTGGAAACCCGAGTAAAATAGTGCAGACTTTCGTGGAAACACCACTTATTTGGGGTGTGCATGTAGCAGACCATTCTCCTTATAAAAAAAATGACGATTTAAAAGGCACAAAAGCGGCTATAAGTCGCTATGGTTCGGGGTCTCATTTAATGGCTTATATCAATGCCCAGAATAACAATTGGAATTTAGAAAAAGATTTGGATTTTGAAGTGATTAATAATTTGGAAGGCGCTATTGAAGGACTTACGAATAATAAAGCAGATTATTTCCTTTGGGAAAAATACACCACCAAACCCATAGTTGACAATGGTGTTTTTAGACGCATTGATGATTGCCCGTCGCCATGGCCCTGTTTTGTTATTGCCGTTCGGGAAGATTTTATAAAAAACGATGAAGACATACTTAAAACTATTTTGAAAATTGTAAATGCTACCACTTCAGAATTTAAGGATATTCCAAGTATTGACAGAACAATTGCAAACCGCTACAAACAACAAATAGAAGATGTTCAAGAATGGTTGGAAATTACCGAATGGTCTCAAGAATTGATTGACGAGTCAACTATTATGAATGTTCAAAAACAATTAAAAGCTTTGGATATTATTCCTAAAATAGTTGATTATGAGTCGTTAACACATACGCTAAACACCTAAACTAGTGTTAAAATTCAATGAAACAATCCCCTTTTTATTTAATTTTGCACTTTTAAAAATTAACATCGATTATGAATAAATTACTTAGCCTACTATCCATACTAACAATTTTAGCCTGTAAAACAGAGCCAAAAGATTATGCAACCTTATCTGGAAAAATAGATAACAAAGGCACTATTTCTAAATTCACGGTTTTTAATCAAGCTAGTGGTTTTAAAAAAGACATCACGATTAATGAAGATGGTACTTTTAGTGATACCCTTAAAGTTGAAGCAGGAAGATACACCTTTAAGTTAGGCAACGAATTTGGAAATCTTTATTTGAAAAATGATACCGAATCTTCAGTTGCATTTGATATTGATAATTTTGATGAGACTTTAAAATTTACTGGTTACGATGCCAATAAAAGTAATTTTTATGCCGAAAATGTACTGCTTCAAAAAAAGTATTTAAGTGCGAATTTAATGTCTAAATCTCCTGAAGAACTTAAAGATGTTTTAAAAAACCTAACCCAAGGATATGCAGATTTAAAAGAAAAAAACAAAGATTTAGGGGCTGAATTTTTTAAAAGTCCGGATAGCGATTTTGAAAAGTTAAAAACCATGTATAACAGATTTTTAGATGAAAGAGTTGGTCTTTTAGAGACTTTATCAAAAGGAAGTCCGTCGCCAGTTTTTGAAGATTACGAAAATTATGATGGCACAACAACGTCATTATCCGATTTAAAAGGAAAATACACTTACATTGATGTTTGGGCTACGTGGTGCGGCCCATGTAAAGCTGAAATTCCAGCATTGAAACGTTTAGAGAAAGCATACCATGGTAAAAATATTCAGTTTGTAAGCTTGTCCATTGATGATGACAGAACACACGGCGGTTCTTGGGATAAAGCGCGTGAAGATTGGAAAAAAATGATAAAAGATAAACAATTAGGCGGTATTCAATTATTTGCACCTAAAGGAGGCATGTCACAATTTGTACTGGACTACAAGATTCAAGGCATTCCCCGATTTATCTTAATAGATCCAGCAGGAAATATTGTAAATCCCGATGCACCTAGACCTTCGAGTCCAGGATTGAAAGATTTATTTTCTGAATTGGATATATAGTTTAACACTAAATAGGATTCCATAAAAAAAGTCGCAAATTGCGACTTTTTTATTTTTTCTGTTTTTGTTTCCTTTGTGTTTCGTCAGGTTCTTCCTGAGGCTGATGCACCTGCTCTGGCTGCTTAAACAAATCAATATATGCTTCGCCCAAATACTCAATCACATGGCTCGCTATTAAACTTTGATAGCCAAAATCCTCAACTGCAATATCCGCAGATTTCCCATGTAAATACACACCAAAAATCGCAGCAACTGATGGATGATAACCTTGGGCAATTAAACCAGTAATAATTCCAGTTAAAACATCGCCACTTCCTGCTGTTGCTAAACCAGGGTTTCCTGTGGTATTTATATAAAATGAATCATTAAAAGCAGTAATCGTATTTGCCCCTTTTACAACAACTATAAGCTTATATTTTTTAGTAAAAGCTTTTACTTTTTTCAATTTATCAAAATCATCTTTCCATTTCCCAACCAATCTTTCAAGTTCTTTTGGGTGCGGTGTTAGAATAGATAATTCTGGTAACAATTTCAATAATGCTTTCTTTTTCGCTAAAATATTTAAACCATCGGCATCTATAACCAATGGTGCTTCATTCGTTTTTAGAAACGCTTCAAAAGCATTAACTGTTTTTGTATCCGCCCCCGCTCCTATTCCAAAAGCAACCACGGTAGGTTCAATGTCAAATTTAATGGCAGTTATTTTCGCTTCATCTGTATCGGTAATTACCATAGCTTCAGGAAAAGACGCTTGCAAAGGCACATAGCCGCATTTTGGAACATACGCAGAAACCAAACCAGCACCAGCAGACAAAGCGGCCCTACTTGTCAAGGTAACAGCACCTATTTTCCCATAACTTCCCCCAATAATTAATGCATGACCAAACTGTCCTTTATGCGAAAACTTATCTCTTGGCATGTAATTAGGTAAAATTTCACGCTTTCCAATAAGCTCAACTTCAGTTTCCGTGGTGTGCAAATATTCTGGATCTAACCCAATATCCAAAATTTCCCATTGGAGTGTGAATTTTGCAGTTTCAGGTAAAAAGAATACCAATTTTGGAGATGCAAAACTCAATGTAAACCCTGCCCAAACTACAGCATCTTCATCCTCAACAGCGTCATCTGTATGTAATCCTGAAGGAATATCAACCGAAAGCGTAAATGCTTTACTAGTCCTAAAATGCATAAATAATCCTTTTACCCAATCATCCACGGGACGGTTAAGCCCTATTCCAAAAACAGCATCAACAATAATATCATCTGGGTGCATTTCAGGAAAATCTTCTTGACAACTTAAAAGTGTGGGCCATTCTTTAGTCACATTTTTAATACGGTCGTAATTAACCAAAAAATCTTTCGAACGCTTATCGCTACAGTTCACTACATAAGTTTTCACGTTATAGCCATCTAAAATTAAATGCCGGGCTAAAACCAAACCATCGCCTCCATTATTACCAATCCCACAAAAAATATGGATAGGCACTTGCGCACCTTGCATCCGCATATGCATCCAATTAAAAATTTGGATGCCTGCACGTTCCATTAATTCTGTTGAAGTTATGTTTTGACGCTCTGCCGTTAGCCTATCTCCTTCGTAGATTTGTTCTTTAGAAAATATCTTCATGTACTTATATTATTGATTTTTTAATTCTGTGGAGATATCATTGGTTTTCTTAAAATCAAAAACGTTCTCCATAAGAATTTTACAAAAAATTGTTTTTAGTTTTTTTATTAGGCTAAATGTAATACTTTTGGGCTGATATTGTATAATTATAATGAATCTATCAAATCAAAATATGAGTGTTTTAAGTTCTTCTAATCTTAGAGGAACTACTTTTATTTATGGATTCACTACAAATACTACAACCCTTTGGGGTTACTAATTATATATTCTTCGGGCTATTGTTGCAATTTTTTTAATTGCAATTTCACAAGTAATTATTTTAACTATCAATTCATTAAAAAATGAAGGTTTTGAAATTCGGAGGAACTTCTGTAGGTTCTTCAAAAAATATAAATAGAGTCATAAACATTTTAGATGCCTATTCAAAAGACAGTAACGTAGTATGTGTGGTTTCCGCAGTTGGCGGCATTACAGATAAACTACTGCTTGCTGGACAACAGGCACAAAATAAAGACGAGGCTTTTAAGGACACGTTTGATATCATAAAAAATAGTCATTTCAGTATTATTAAGGAGTTAAACCCTAACGGAAATAGCTCGATTTTAAGTTTTGTTGAAGAAAGATTAGAGGCCCTTAAAAGTTTGCTGGAAGGTATTTATTTAATTAATGAATTATCTCCTAAAACATCAGATAAACTGGTAAGTTTCGGCGAATTGTTATCCTCTTTTATCATTGCTGAAACAATGAAAAACAGAGGACTTTCTGCTGAACGTAAAAATTCCCAAGAGCTTGTTGTAACAAATTCTAATTTTACAAAAGCTGAAGTTTATTTTAAGGATACAAACAAAAATATTATAGACTATTTTAAATCTGCTGCACAAAAAATCACAATCCTTCCTGGGTTTGTGGCGAATTCTGCTAATGGAGAACAAACAACGCTTGGTCGTGGTGGTTCAGATTTTTCTGCTGCTATAGTTGCCGCAGCTTTACATGTAAAACAATTAGAGATTTGGACAGACGTAAGCGGTATGTTTACAACAAATCCTAAATTGGTAAAACAGGCCTACCCTATCGAAACTATTTCGTATCAGGAAGCCATGGAGTTATCACACTTTGGTGCTAAAGTACTCTATCCACCAACGGTGCAACCTGTGTTGGATTTAGATATCCCCATTCATATAAAAAACACTATGGATCCAGAAGCGGTAGGTACTATTATTTCTAAGGATGCAAACGGGTCCAGTTCTCCTGTTAAGGGTATTTCCAATATTTCAAATATTGCACTTTTAACACTTCAAGGTACTGGAATGGTTGGTATTCCTGGGTTTTCAAGACGTCTCTTTGAGACATTATCCAACGAAAAAATTAATGTGATTTTAATAACCCAAGCATCTTCGGAACATTCTATTTGTTTGGGTATAGAGGAAAAAGATGTTGAAATCGCAAAAACGGCTATTGATATTACCTTTGAAAATGAAATTGAGCTTCATAAAATAGATCCTATAATTGTTGAAACCAATTTATCTATTATAGCTTTGGTAGGCGAAAACATGAAAAACCATCAAGGTATTAGTGGAAAAATGTTCAGCACTTTAGGTAAGAATAACATAAATATTAGAGCGATTGCCCAAGGTGCTTCAGAAAAAAACATTTCGGCAGTTATAGATGAAACTGATGTAAAAAAAGCTTTAAATACGTTGCATGAAGCATTTTTTGAAACCATGACAAAACAACTAAACGTATTTATTACGGGCGTTGGAAATGTTGGAGAAAAATTAGTGGAACAAATTCATCAACAAAAAAAGTATTTAAAAGAAAACCTTAAAATCAACTTGCGCGTTGCAGGATTATCAAATTCTAGAACCATGATTTTTGGTGAAAGTGGCATCGCTTTAAAAAACTGGAAAGAACAATTGGCAAATGGCGAAAAAGCATCTTTGGAAGGCTTTTTCGAAAAGGCCAAAGCATTAAATTTACGGAACAGTATTTTTGTTGATGTTACTGCTAATAAAGACATTGCAGGGCTATACGCAAAATATTTAAGGGAAAGCATCGCTGTTGTAGCGTGTAACAAAATTGCCTGTTCAAGTGAATTTAATAACTATAAAGAATTAAAACGATTATCGCTTAAATATAACGCACCATATTTATTTGAAACCAATGTGGGCGCAGGTTTACCCATAATTGATACACTAAATAACTTAATTGCTTCGGGCGATAAGGTAACGTCCATTCAAGCCGTTTTATCAGGAAGTTTAAATTATGTGTTTAATAATTTTAATGATACCACTAAGTTTTACGATGTTGTAAAACAAGCTGGTGCCGAAGGTTATACAGAACCAGATCCAAGGATAGATTTAAGCGGTGTAGATGTGGCGCGTAAAATTTTAATTTTGGCTAGGGAAAGTGGTGTCGCAATGAATTTAGAAGATATTGAAAACACACCGTTCTTATCGCCATCAGGATTAAAAAGCGATTCTGTTGATGATTTCTACGACACTTTAATTGCAGACGAAGCACATTACCAAAGTTTATATGCTTCCGCGAAAGCGAACAACTGTCAGTTAAAATATGTCGCTAAATTTGATGATGGAAAAGCGAGTGTGAGTTTGCAGGAAATCCCGGAAGGTCATCCGTTTTCTAATTTAGAAGGCAGCGATAATATCGTGATGTTTTACACACAACGCTATTCGCAACAACCTATGATTATTAAGGGTGCTGGTGCAGGTGCAGATGTAACAGCTTCTGGATTATTTGCGGATATTATTAGATTGGGGAATGATTAATTCAGTTAGGAGTTAGGAGTTAGGAGTTAGGAGTTAGGAGTTAGGAGTTAGGAGTTAGGAGTTAGGAGTTAGGAGTTAGGAGTTAGGAGTTAGGAGTTAGGAGTAAAAAACAAATAAAAAATAAAAGCCTGGGAATAAAATGAAAGAAATGGGGCTAAGGAATAGAGAATAAAGAGAAGAGAATAAAGAGAAGAGAATAAAGACGAGTAAATTTTGAATTGAAATCAATTTTATGAGATTCCCGCCTTCGCGGGAATGACAAAGAGATAATTAAATGAACGAAATAAAAATATTTTCTCCAGCAACAGTCGCCAATGTAGCTTGTGGTTTTGATGTTATGGGCTTTTGCCTAGACACTGTTGGCGATGAAATGGTCATTAGAAAAACCGACAAAAAAGGAATTTTTATTACTAAAATTGAAGGTTTCGATTTGCCTTTTGAAGCGGAATTGAATGTTGCAGGTGTTTCGGCATTGGCCATGTATGAAGCGATTGATGTTGATTTTGGTTTTGAAATTGAAATCTATAAAAACATAAAACCTGGAAGTGGTATTGGTAGTAGTGCTGCAAGTGCCGTTGGTAGTGTTTTTGGAATGAACGAAATATTAGGAAAGCCATTCAACAAAACACAGTTAACCCAATTTGCGATAAAAGGAGAAGCAATCGCAAGTAAATGTGAGCACGCCGACAACCTCGCTCCCGCCCTTTTTGGTGGATTTACTTTGGTTAAAAGTGTGTCGCCTTTACAGATTTTAGAAATTCCAACTCCAGATGATTTGTATGCAACCATCATTCATCCGCAAATTGAAATAAAAACATCTGAAGCCAGAAGCTTACTACCAAAAAAAATCGATTTAAGCGATGCGATAGCGCAATGGGCAAACCTTGGAAGTTTAGTGCACGCCTTACATACAAGCGATTATGACTTAATGAAAGATTCATTGCACGACGTAGCTATAGAGCCCCATAGAAGCAAACTTATTCCGCTTTTTGCAGATGTAAAATATGCCGCCTTATCCGAAGGTGCTTTAGGCTGCGGTATTTCAGGTTCAGGTCCATCGATTTTTTCCATATGTAAAGGAAAAGATGTCGCACTAAAAGTTAAAGAAGTGATTGAAAATGTGTATTCCGATTTAGTAATTGATTTTGATATGCATGTGTCGAAGATTAATACTGGGGGGGTGAAAATAATTTGACAGAAGACGGATGACAGAAGACGGATGACGGGAGACGGATGACGGGAGACGGGAGGTGTCTGTTGGAGAAAAAATGTAAAATAATTTGACGGAAGACGGAAGACCGGTGACGGGAGACGGGAAGTGTCTGCTGGGCACTAACCCATAAAGTGTGTAAGTTTCAAAAACTCAGGATTGAATTCAATCCTGAGTTTTTTATTTTATTAACTTTAAATTTTACACACTTATGAAACCAGAAGATTTATTAAACGAAGAC